>NZ_VCIW01000012.1 GCF_005765165.1 Paenibacillus antri
AGTGACCTCCTCACGAATGATTTACGCTGTCTTTCAACAACGCATACGGATCATTCTAGCAGGAGGCGCTATGGAGTGGCTTACTTCGTCCGGAAGGGTGGCTCAAAAACGCCGGAGACGTGGCTCTCACTCACCGGAACGATGGCTCAATTCGCTCCGGATTATTCAATGAGGCGCAAGTCCGTTTGGAAAGGCAAATCAACGTAATGAAAGAAAACCGGAATTATGTACCCGTAGAGGAGGATGGACAATGACAATTTTAGTAACGGGAGCAACGGGGAATGTCGGTCGTCATATCGTCAACCAACTTCTCGAGGCTGGCCAGCATGTGCGCGCGCTCACGCGCAACCCGTCTAGTGCAAAGCTACCCGAAGGGGTGGAGGTAGTGTATGGCGACCTTACTGAGCCCAAGACTCTTGCGCCTGCGCTGAACGGCGTTACTGGTATACACTTGATCACCTTCAATAGTGACGGGTACACCCCTCTGCAAACCGGACCTGAGATTGTTGAATTGGCTCGAAAGGCAGGGGTTCGGCGAGTCTCGGTGTTATGGAATGGCGAGAACGGACCCGTGGAGAGAGCCGTAGAAGCTAGTAGCCTCGAATGGACCTTACTCCAGCCTGTCGAGTTTATGTCCAATGCGCTTGGGTGGGCAGAGTCTATTCGCATGGAAGGTATTGTGCGGGAGCCATATGGTAACTCGCCCAGCGCTATGATTCACGTTGCCGACATCGCTGACGTAGCGGTAGCCGCATTAATCGGTGAAGGTCACGCCGGAAAAACCTACACGCTGACTGGCCCTGAAGTACTGACAGTGTTCGATAAGGTTCGGATTATCGGTGCAATGATCGGCAGGGATATCCAGTTTATCGAGCTCAGCGAAGATCAGGCACGCGAACGTATGAGGGAGCAGGGGGCGCCAGAGGACGCCATCGATTTCGTCCTAGGATGGTATGCCAACCCTCCAAAATCTGCTTATACAGTGGCTCCGACCGTCGAGCAGGTCACTGGTCGCCCGGCGCGAACCTTCGCCCAATGGGTCTCTGAACACGTACATTATTATAAATAACATAATTGGGGCGCACCGGTAGGGGAAGGAGCATAAATGACGGACTTTGATTGACGTTCGGGAAATCCATGAATATAAGAGCGGCCATAGGGAGGAAGCATTCGTTCAGCCCTTTGATAGCGCTGTAAGAAAGTTGTAAGCTCCTGCAGTTACCATAGGATCAACATAATATTCCATGAAATGGAGGAGTGTTGGTCTATGGCGTACGGCATTTTGTTATTCATCCACATACTCGGTGCGGTGATGGGCCTCGGGGCGGCGTTCGGGTTCCCGATCGTCGCGAAGAGCGCGAAGACCGTATCGCAAGCGAAGCACACGCTGGAGCTGCTGAGGAAGCTCGAAATTCTCCCGAAGGTTGGAAGCATAACGCTGCTCGTCACGGGCTTAATTCTGGGGATCATAGAGCCTTCCTTGTTCAGGACGGGATGGTATATCGCTTCGATCGTGCTGTACGTCGCGGCCCAAGTCGTCGTTATCGGCTTCTTGCCGAAGAAGATGAAGGAACAAGCCGACATCCTCGCCAATCACGAGGGAGAAGTGCTGCCGAATGCATATCTTGCCGTCGGCAAGCAGGCGGGGCGGCTCGAAAGCATAACGCACGTGATCGCCTTCCTGCTCATCGGACTGATGTATTTCAAGCCGTTCTAACCTGCGGACGAGCCGCGGACGAATCGGAAGGGAATGAACGACAACTAGTCACGTTATTGATGAACCGTCAGGGATATCCTCTGGCGGATTTTTGTTGCCTCGTTAGGATTGCCGTTTTTTTTCGCGGGAACATCCGAATTGGTCGTCTACGCGAAGGGAAGGAGCAGGGTTCGATTGCGTTAACGGGTACGGGAACCTTGCGGATAAAGGAAAAAGATAGGTTCCTGAAAAAAACAATCCATTGTCTGGTAAAATGGAAGCGACGGGAAACCATCCCAGTACTAATGGTGACAGGGATTCGTAAACAATGGGGGGACGAAGGTGCGGATGACGAGGGAGTCGGCTCCAGAGGAGCTGACGTGGAACCTGAAGGACTTGTTTGCGGATCAAGCGGCTTGGGAAGCGGCACGAGTCGAAATCGAGGGAATGCTGCCCCTGCTTGAAGCCTTTCGCGGGAAGTTAGGGGAAGGGGCGCGTACGGTTGCCGACTGTCTCCAAGCTCAGGAAACGCTGCACGTCAAGCTGGTGCGGGTTTCCACGTACGCAAGGCTTCAGCAGGCGCAGGACGGGACCAATCCGGAATTTCAAGCGAATTCCGCGCGAATGGAGGATTTGATCTCCCGCGTGAATTCCGGGCTGGCTTTTATTCGCTCGGAGCTGCTGAGCATGCCGGACGGCTTGCTGGAGCGCTATCTAGATGAGGAGCCGGAGCTCGGCGCGTTTCGTAGAAGCTTACTGAACCTGCTTCGAACGAAGCCGTATGCGTTATCCCCGGACACCGAGGCGGCGCTGGCAGCGCTCGGCGAGGTTCTCGGCTCGCCCTATACGGTCTACCAGAGGAGCAAGCTGTCGGATATGACGTTCGCCCCGGTGAAGGACGGCGCCGGAGCGGAAAAGCCCGTATCGTTCGCCTTATTCGAGGCGGACTACGAGGAGTCGCCGGACCCCGTGCTTCGCCGGGCGGCATTCGAATCGTTCACGCACACGCTTACGACCTACCGCCATACGATTGCGGCGGCTTACGCGACGGAAGTGAAGAAGCAGACGGTATTGTCCCGGCTGCGGGGGTATCCCTCGGTCACTCGTATGCTTCTGGAACCGCAGGAGGTCGAGCAGGAGATTTACGAGAACGTCATTCATATCATTCGAGTCGAGCTTGCTCCGGCGATGCGACGATTCGCCAAGCTGAAGGAGCGCGTCCTCGGGCTGGACCGAATCCGGTTTAGCGATTTGAAGGCTCCGCTTGATCCCGACTTCAGTCCCCCCGTCACCATAGAGGAAGCCGGCCGCCTGCTGAAGGAAGCCCTGGCTGTAATGGGCACGGAATATTCGGACATCATTCATGCGGCGCTTACGGAGCGGTGGGTCGATTATGCGGACAATATCGGCAAATCGACGGGGGCGTTCTGCTCTAGCCCTTACGGCGTGCATTCCTATGTGATGCTGACTTGGGCGAACACGATGCGAAGCGCCTTCTTCCTCGCGCATGAGCTGGGGCACGCGGGGCATTTGATGCTGGCGGCTCGGTCGCAGCGCTACGTCAATTTCCGGCCTTCGATGTTTTTCATCGAGGCCCCGTCGACCTTGAACGAGCTGCTGCTGGCGCGCCACATCGTGAAGCAATCCGAGGAGCCGCGTCTGAAACGCTGGGTGCTGCTTCAGCTGATGAATACCTACTACCATAACTTCGTAACCCACCTGCTGGAGGCGGATATGCAGCGCCGGGTATACGAGGCGGCCGAGTTCGGCACGCCGCTGACGGCGGCCAAGCTGACCGCTTTGAAGGAAGCGGTGCTGCGGGAGTTTTGGGGCGACGCCGTCGAGCTGGACGAGGGCGCGGGTTTGACCTGGATGCGGCAGCCTCATTACTATATGGGGCTGTACCCGTATACGTATGCAGCGGGCCTGACGGTGTCTACGCAGGTTGCGGCGATGATTGAAGCGGAGGGCCAGACGGCCGTGGACCGCTGGCTGCGCGTCCTTAAGGCGGGAGGCACGCTCGACCCGCTGGAGCTGGCGCAGCTGGCCGGCGTCGACATGAGCAGTCCCGCGCCGATCCGGGCCGCGGTCGGGTACGTGAGCTCCATTGTGGAGGAGTTGGAGCGGATGTTTTGAAATCGGACCCGACCTTCGGAAGGGAGACGCGTCGCGAAATCGAAGCGCGATCCGAAGCGGAGAGATCGGGAAGCTGACATCCATCACCGCTTCGCTCTACCAAGAATGGCGAGAAGGGACCGCGAACTCTTGGCGCCAGGATCCGTCGCTCTCCGGGGGCGGTTTCCTCATGGATTCAGGCAGCCATATTATCGACGTACTGCTGTGGACTACAGGGCTTACTCCGGTCGAGGTGAAGACGCAGCTCCATCGGCAGGGCTCGCCGGTGGAGATCGACACGTTCAGCTCTATCCGTTTCGCCGAAGGCGCCGTGGCTGGTTTAAACCTCGTCGGGCATGCGCCATGTTGGCATGAAACCTATGTGTTCTGTGGTGAAGCGGGCGGGATTTTCTATGACAACGGAAAAATCACGCTTCGCAAAGCCGGCGAGGAGCCGATCGTGCCGAAGCTGCCGGAGCCTGCGACGAATCAAGACAAAAGTTTTATCGATGCGATTCTTGGCCGCCACGAAGTGATGGTCCCCGGCGAATTCGCTCTCAAAGTCGGTGAAGCTTTCCGAAATGGTTTACCAGGCTGCAGGGTATGTGCCGCACGGAATGCCTGTGACCGCCGAAGAACAAACAGCATCATCGGGATCACCGTAACGCGCCAAGCCGGCGCGTTTTTTATGAAATACAGCGGCAAAAGAAAACGGACATCGTCGATTTCGCAGCCGCTTTCCATAGAAAATACCCGAGGGTTTGGGAGAAGAACAAGCAGCGTTGGGACAAGATTTTCCCAGAGGTTAAGACCAGCGTGGAAGTAGAGGCGCACATCATAAGACCCGGCAATGTTAGCGCCCCGGGCGGAATGCCGCGCGAAGATTATCGGCGTTGGATCTCCTTCACACGCCAGGCCCTAGACTAATTCTTACAACGATATTCGAACCGTTCGCTGGACTCCTCGAACTTCGGAAGCGGTGAACCGGCAACCGGCCAAGGAAATGGCGTTCAGGGGAAACTAGCTTTACTTACTAGTCTTTTTCGAATTACTGCATTTATTTTGCGACATAGGATCGTCGACAACGCGAATGCTGGCAATTTGGTTCGTTTGATAAAGAATTTGAACGGGACCTGCGCAGCGATAACATTTCCACAGTGTTATCCAACGATTCCCTTGTACGACTTTTACCTCTTGTACGTAGGAAGGGAACCCCTTATTTTGTCCCCGGATGCGTACGAACACATATTTGCCGACATATTTTTTTAAACTGCTCAGCGACATGGTACCACCCCCTTATCATAGTCTTATACTTTATATTCTCTCTATTTCTTCATTGCTTGGATTATAGTCTTGCCACAAAAAAACACCCCCCAAGTCAACGCTGCCGGCGTCGCTTAAAGGAGTGCATTGGTTTCGTGTATAAGGCTAAACTTTATAGGTTACCAGCGCTGAACAAAACTGGGATAGACTCGTACCCGTTTTTTTCTTAAACATTTTGCCGAACGTGTGGACGTCGGAGTATCCGACTTGGCTCGCGATCTCGCTGACGGACAGGCTTGTCTGCAACGCCAGCTCCCTCGCCTTCTGGATGCGCACCCAGGTCAAGTACTGCATCGGGGTAAGACCGAACTGCCGCTTGAATTGCACGATAATATAGTTGCGGCTTAGCCCGGCGATCTGTTCAAGGTCGCGGTGCTGGACATTCTCGGCGTAATGCTCGCGGATGTAATGTTGCACCAGCAGCAGTTTGGCCTTCGTTCGAGTCTCCACCGTGGAGCCGGTCCGCGTCTTCTTCAGCCCTGCCGCAGCCTCTCCGAGCGCTTCGAGCAATAGGCCTTGCGCTTGCAGCTGCGAGGAAAGATCCGGCTGCCGGTACAGGTGAACCAGCCGATTCAGTTTTTTCTCCAGCTCCGTGCCCGTATAGTTGCCGAGCAGGTGCTTCTCCCCGAACAGGTGATGAACCGGAAATTCATGCGCCCCGAAGTGGAATACAAGCGACAAACACACATACGGTTCTCCCTCCAAAGTTAGGATGGAATGAGGCTCGCCAGGGCGGTGGAACAGCAGATCGCCCTTAACGGTAGGATACAAGCGACCGCCGATCGGGTAATCCGCTCTCCCTTCCACTACATATTGAAGGACGTATTGCCCCATCGTTCGGTTGCGAATCGCCCATCCCTTCGGTGCATGAAACAAATGGGCCAGTGTGATATGCGGCGGATAATGAAAGTTAGGCAGGTCCGAAATCGTTTCGCTCGGCGATGAACCGTCCGATGCCGATCGTTCCGTTTTCTCATCGATCATAGTTATGGCCCCCTTCCTTCCTTATCGTAAAGGAAAGTGATTTCGGCAACAAGAATCGATGTTCGGACCAAATACGGCGGACGTCATTTTCGATAAAATGGTTCTCGAAACCATTGGCGAAAAGAGGAGACGATTCGATGAGCGAGCCGCAGATCGATATGCTGTATGCCGACGCACGTACGCAACGCTGCATTACAGAGGAGCAAGCCCGGTTTTTTCTGGATAACGGGTTTCTCGTCGTCAAAGGGGTTCTTCGCGGAGAAGAGCTTCAAACCATCCAAGACGAGATGGAGAAGCAAGTGGCCAAAGGCGCCGCGGGCGTCCAAGACGACCCGGACTACATGTACGGCAAAGGCGGCAAGACCGGCCGCAGCGTCCTGCGCCGCATCGAGTACGTCATTGACAAAAGCGATCCGATGAAGGCGCTCCTCGGTCACCCATTTATTCTGCGTTCGGTCGAGAAACTGCAGGGGCGTAATTTCATTCCGACTTGGGATTCCATGGTTCTCAAAATGCCGGACGAAGGCATCGTGGTCCCGTGGCACCGCGACGCGGAAGTTCCGGCCGACTGCACGGATCCCCGTCCGATTTTTAACGTAGACTTTTACTTGGATTCGGCGGACCTCGCGACCTGCCTATGGGTCATCCCCGGCAGCAATAAGTGGTCGCGGGAGGAGTGCAAAGTTCGGATCAACCGGGATGGCCCCGATGGCTTCAGCACGGAAGACGCGATTCCGGTTCCGCTGGAGGCGGGCGACGCCATTTTCCACGACATCAAGGTGCTGCACGGTTCCCCTGCAGGAGACGGCAATCCGTTGCGCCGTACGGTCTATTACGAGTTCCGCCCCGGCGAGATCGAATCGAATTACGGACCGCACACGCGAGAGTACCTCGGACTGAAGCAGCAGGTGCTGCTCGAGTGCTTGGACCGCCGGGCCGCTGCCTCTTATGCTCAAGGCGAGGAGCCGTACGTCTATCATCCGGACGGGGAATTCGCCCTCGGCGAGCGGATGGAGCTGGTTACGTTCCGGTATCCGCATCAACAGTATTGGCGCAGCTAGCCCAAAGACTCCTATTAGACGATCTTAAGCCACCCTCCGGCGACAATTCGGATAAGCGGCTCGAGATCGTCTTTTTTACTTCATATCAACTAATCATCCCATCTGGAATGAAGAACGCTGTGGCAAAAGTTGGGCCGTTTATAACCCGGAAGAAGCATCTCGCACACGTCGGCGTTTATCGTGCCGTATGTCGTTTCCGGTTTGTGTTTGAAGCCCTCCAAGAAAGCATGCAGTATCTTGTGCTTGAAGCTGTCCCGAGGAAACGCCTTGACGACTTGCTCGCGCGCTTCTGCGGAGATGAGGTCGAAGTTTTTTCCCACCACATCATAACCTACGCCAAAATTCATAAGCGCCGCTTCGGCTTCCTTATATTCGACGATTCCTATTGTCGTATGAAGAGCTACAGCATCCCATACCAGCCGAATATACTCTTCCGGAACGCCGCGACTTGTAAGAAAATCGCGGGCGGCATTAGCGCCATCGACCTCAAAGCGTTTGTCATCGCTTCGGAAAGCAGGGGGAAGTCCAATATCATTCGAGTGGTTCCACATTAGATCGTCGCCATGCTCGCGCAACAACTCAGCCGCTTCAACGGCTAATTTACTATCGGGAAATCTCGCTTCCTTGATCGACTTTGTTCGCTAGACGCGCTGCCGCTTCTTCGGCTTCTTTTTTTGCTTTATTCAGCACATCCTTTTTGTCTAGCAAGTTCGTACCTTGAGCGCGGATAATCTGGTAATCCTCGACGCCGAGGAAGTGAAACATCGACTTCAGGTACTTGTGCGAGAATTCGTTTTCTGTGTACCAGTCGTTATTCGTATAGATGCCGCCGCTTCCTTGAATCACGAGTAAACTCCGACCGTCAGTCAATAAACCTACGCCACCGTTTTCCGTATATTTGAAAGTCTCTCGGGCGATCATGATGTTATCCATGTAATCTTTCAGTCGGGAAGGGATGTTGAAGTTGTGAAGCGGCATAATAATTACATATTTTTTCGCGCTTTTGAATTGCTGCAAAATTTCATTCATCCTGCCGGTCACACGCGTTTCTTCGTCCGTCAACGCTTCGCCGGAGGCGAATTTACCCCAAGCACTTAAAACCGTACTGTTTACTTCCGGGATTTCTTCGCGATAAAGATCGATTCGCTCGATCGAGTCGTTGGAATTCAACTTGCGGTAGTTTTCAATAAAGCGATTACCGACTTCAAGGCTAACGGAAGAAGGGGAATCCACAGCGGCATGTGCATTGATTACAAGTAGTTTTCCCATTTTTACACCCCTAAATATATTGTTGTATAATTGACGACAGATGGAATCGTCGATCCAATGTGGCTTTAATATACAGCTTCATATGGGCATAGTCAAATCCATTTTTATGGTGCGGGCAATGGTTGACAATTGGCGCGGTTACCATTAGATTAAAACTATTTACCCATGCGAAAATAATGGAAGGTGTTATTATGCAATATAGCGTCGGGGTAGAATATGCACTGCATTGTCTAGTTTACTTAATTCCAAACGAATCAACGATTGGTATCAAGGAACTTGCCTTTTTTCAAGGCATTCCAGAGACCTACTTATCCAAGATTTTCACAAAACTTGCCAAGGCGGGAATTATTACGTCGGTTCCTGGGGTTAAAGGCGGATTTAAACTGGCGCGCGACCCAGACGAAATTTCCTTTTGGGATGTGGTCGAGGCCGTGGAGGGAAAGAAGCCGATTTTCCAATGCCAGAACATAAAGGATAAGGGCTATCTATATCGCGATCGCGATTGTTCGGATTGTACAGTATCCACGAGCTCCTGCTCGATTAACTTAGTTATGCTCGAAGCGGAAGAAACCATGCAAAATTATTTGCGAAGCAAGAAGTTGTCTTGGCTGGAGGAGGAATTGGATCGTGTTTTGCCTGCGCAGACGCGCAAGGAAACGCGGGCGTTCTTTGCTAAGGGCAATTCCATAAACGAAAGAGATCGAAAGGAATAGACTTAGCGGATGGTGTCGTGCATTAAGCCGTTACAAAAAGTCCCCCTTAAGCGAAACGTCATGCGTTGGCTTAATAAGAAGAAATCCGAACCAAAATGTAAGGGGCACGCCTGCAACGGTGTGTCTCTTTATTTATCATGTTGATATTAAATTCTGCGTCGTTATACGGCAGGAAAGCCCCGATGGAAGCATCGGGGCTTTGCCTTGGAGTCAGGAATCGTTCTTTATTCCGAAACTTGCGATCAGGGCGAAGATCACAGCGATGGTAACCGCCAGGAATGAATCGGAATAGTTAACGGCATCTAATCGATACATCGGGTTTAACGGATCGATAGCGTCGCTTCGCGCATGCAGGAACGCTCCGATGAGGCTGGCTCCCGTCCCCGCCCCAAGATATAACGCGCCTTGGAAAAATCCCATCCCCGCTCCGACCAGGTCTTTCCGAAGAACGCCGATAGCGGAATTCGTGGCGGGCGAGTTCACGAAAGCAAAGGCGATTCCTACCCCCATGACGCCCGCTGAAATCAGAAGGGGGGATGCCCCCGGGGCAAAGGCGGACAAGAAAAAGGTGGATACTCCCATCAGGATGAGCCCGCTAACGACGAGCGATTTGGTTCCGACGCGGTCGGATATTCGGCCGACCCATGGCGAAACGAGCGCAACGGCCGCACCTCCCGGCAAGAGCGTTACACCCGCTTCGCCGGGGCTGAGCCCGTTCACCTCCAAACACAGCAACGGAACGAAAACTAGGACCGCAAAATAAGCGAACGCGGACAAAAAGGCTACGACGACAGAGTTCACATAAAATCTGTTTTTGAACAGGGCCGGGGGTACGAAAGGCTTGCTCGCCGCGCGAATCCTCAGAACGAATCCAATCATGGCAAGAAGAGACCCCAAAAGACTCCCATAGGAAGAAAATGAGGCGAAGCCGGCGCTTTCCCCTTGCGTTACCCCAAAAAGGAACAGTCCCGCGGTAAGTCCTAATAGCGTACCGCCTAGCAAATCGAAGGTTTGCTCGGTACCATCTTCGATTTCCGGTCGAATGACCGGCAGCGCAAAGACAGACCCGACTACGATGAGGAGCGACAGGCTAAAGGCGATCCAAAATAGAGCGGGCCAGCCCCAGGCTTGACCGACAACGCCTCCGAAGATCGGTCCTAAGGCCGTTCCGATCCCGATACAACCTGCAACAACTCCTAAGGCGGCGCCACGTTTCCCTTCCGCAAAAACCTTCGAAACCGCCACGACGGATAAGACCGGTATGGCAGACATTCCAGCCCCTTGAACCATCCGCCCGAACACTAATAATGGGAGGTTGGAAGCAAGGGCGCAGATCAAACTTCCGATGCTCAATATGGAAGCGGCCAGAGCGAACAGCTTCCTGAGCTCGATAAAATCCGACATCCGGCCGTACAGAGGAATCCCAATAGCAAGCAGAAGCGCAATCCCGCTCACGACCCAACTGACTTGAGCTTTCGAAGCTTGCAAGGATTCGCCAATGAGACCAAGAACGGGGTTTACCATATCCACCGTCATTGCAGCCGACAGGGAAGACAAGATAATGACCATCATTAACAATGTTGCGGATGCCCGATGTTCTACGAATTCATTTTGTTTCGTCTTTGCTTTCATTTTGGAAAAAGCCCCCTAAAATATTGGATTCCTTATTTTAGGAGGCTTGGTCATCTGCTTTCTTTACCACGTTCGTTCACCCTTCTTCTTCATGGTAACGAATGGAGGGGACGCCAGCCTGATTAGCGATCGCCGATCGCGTCCGCCAAAATTTCGAACGAACGCAGCCGGGCCGCATGGTCGTAAATTTGTCCGGCGACGATAATTTCGTCCGCTTGCGTCATCCGCGCGATGGCGGCGACGCCCTCGCGCACGGCGTCCGCATCGCCCGTCACCGTGTACTTCAGCTGGCTCTTGACGATCTCCCTTTCGTGTTCGCTCCAGAGGGGATCCATCGAGTCGACCGGCGGGGCGAGCAATCCGGTTCGACCGCGGATAATATTCAGGAACGCGAGCTGATGCGACGTCGCCAGCCGCTCCGCTTCCTCGTTCGTATCGGCGGCGACGACATTGATCCCGACCATCGCGTACGGTTTGTCGAGCGCTTCCGACGGGCGGAAGCTGCTGCGGTATAGCTCCAGCGCGGGCAACAAGTAATCAGGCGCGAAATGGCTGGCGAACGCGAACGGCAAACCGAGTTCGCCGGCGAGCCGTGCGCTGAAGCCGCTCGAGCCGAGCAGCCAGATCGGAATGTCGAGCCCTTCGCCCGGGTGCGCCCGCACGCTCTTCGCGCCCGGACCGGGCGCGAAAAACCCGCGCAGCTCTTCGAGCAGCTGCGGGAAATCTTGGCCGTCGCGGTCTAGGCCTCTGCGAAGCGCGCGCGCCGTCAGCTGATCGGAGCCGGGCGCGCGCCCGAGTCCGAGATCGATGCGTCCGGGATACATCGATTCGAGCGTGCCGAACTGCTCGGCGATGACGAGCGGCGCGTGGTTGGGCAGCATTATGCCTCCGGAGCCGACGCGAATCGTCGACGTACCGGCTGCGACGTAGCCGATGACGACGGACGTCGCGGAGCTGGCGATGCCGGGCATGTTATGGTGCTCCGCGAGCCAATAGCGGCGATAGCCCCAGCGCTCCGCATGGCGCGCGAGGTCGAGCGTATTGCGAAACGTGTCGGCCGCCGTACCGCCTTGTACGACAGGCGCTAGGTCCAACACGGATAAGATGGTCACGAAGAATTCCCCCTCAATCAAGGAAATTGAATGTTCGAACTGTAAGTATTAATGTAACAGATTCGGGCCGCGGTTTGCAAACGCAAGCGATGATTTACGGGCTACGCAAAGCGTAGCGTCAATCGGAATGCGCCGGACGATAAACCATCTACGAGGGCGGCGGCCGGCCGGTTTTTATTTTTCGTAATGGGTACATTAACACTTAAATTGCTGCAAATGGAGAGATTATGATGAAAATACAATTAAATGCTTCGGAAATTGCAAACCTCTGGACAACGGATATGAATAATTTAGTGTATATTTTCTCCATACCTTATTACATGAACCAATGCGAGGATGAAGAAATTCGTTCCATTATCGAATTGGCATTGGAAATTTCGCAGGACATTGTCGGCAATGTAGAAAAAATTTTCAAACAAGAAAACTTTCCTTTGCCGTTCGGATTTACGGAAGAAGATGTATATTTACATACTCCACGGTTATACTCCGACCAATTTGCGCTTCTTCAATACAATACATTAGCCGAGAATGGGTTAATGTTATACGGTCTTTCGTTGGCGACTTCCACTCGTTCGGATGTCCGCGACTTTTTTACTCACTGTATCTCTTTAACAACAAAGCTTTACAATCGAAGTAAAGATTTGTTGGAAAGAAGAGGACTGGTAAATTCCGCGCCGACGATTCCTTTTCCCGAAAGAGCGGAATTTGCTCATGATCAAGGATTTCTAACGGGCTGGTTCGGAGATCGAAGACCTTTAAACGTTATCGAAATTAACCAATTGGTTTTTAATAGTAGAGGCGCGGCTTTCGCGTGCGCAAAGCTCATGTCGTACAGTCAAATAGCGGGATCAAAAGAGCTTCGCGAATTTTTCGTTACAGGAAAGGAAATGTTCGGCAAACACTTTGAGGTATTTACTTCATTACTTAGAGAAGATGATTTGCCTTCCCAAATGACTTACGAATCCGAAGTAACGAACTCGACCGTACCCCCTTTCAGCGATAAAATGATGATGTTTTTCATTATGTCCCTAGGGTCTGTGTTCCTGAGCCGCTATGGCACGGCAATAGGTTTATGTAACCGACGAGATATCGGACTGCATTTCACGCGGTTGATGGCGGAATCGGCCGCGTATTTGGAAGATGCCGCTAACATCATGATCAAAAACGGGTGGATGGAGCAGCCTCCGCAAGCGACGGCTCGAAAAGCGTTAGCGGAAAACAGATAGGATGAAGTCGCTCCGTTCGTAAGCAGGACCGTCCCAATCCAAGGGCGGTCCTTTTTTGCGCTGACGCGAATGAAGCGAGCGTGCTCGAAAGCGGCGAAATCAAGAGAGTGGTGCAAAGCCGGAATTGAGGCTATCATGAGGGGTATGAACTCATAGAATGGGCGCGTGAGCATCGAGTGATGAATATGCCGATCTTGGCCACCAAGTTGTATATCCCCTTGCCGCGGACGAACGTCGTTCTTCGCAAGCGGCTTCTCGATCGTCTGAATGAGGGACTGAACCGGAAGCTAACCCTGATCTCGGCTTCCGCCGGCTTCGGCAAGACGACGTTGGTCGGCGAATGGGCCGCCGGCTGCGATCGACCGGTCGCTTGGCTGTCGCTGGATGCAGGGGATAACGACGTTACGCGCTTCTTCTCGCATCTGGTCGCCGCGCTGCAGACGGTCGAGGAGCGGATGGGAGAAGGCGCGGCTCATGCGCTCCGTACCCCGCAGCCGCCTTCCTACGAATCGCTGATGACGATGCTGCTGAATGACATCGCAGCGTTCCCGCGCCGTCTCGCGCTCGTCCTTGACGACTATCATGCGACGGATGACCATCGGATCGATAATGCCCTCGCCTTCCTGCTGGAGCATCTTCCGCCGCAGCTGCACCTGGTGATCGCCACGCGCGAGGACCCGCGGCTGCCGCTGAGCCGACTGCGCGCCCGGGGCCAATTGAACGAGCTGCGCGCCGCCGACCTGCGCTTTACTTCCGAAGAAGCGGCCGCGTTCCTCGACGAGGGTATGGGATTGGCGCTCTCGGCAGGCGATATCGCCGCGTTGGAGACCCGCACCGAAGGCTGGATTACGGGGCTCCAGCTGGCGGCGCTCTCGATGCGGGGGCGCGAGGACGTCTCCGCGTTCATTCGGGCGTTCGCCGGAGACAATCGGTACATCGTGGACTATTTGGTCGAAGAGGTGCTGCAGCGTCAACCCGCCCCGATTCGGCGCTTCTTGCTCCAGACCTCTATCCTGGACCGGCTGCATGGGCCGCTGTGCGATGCCGTCACCGGCATGGAAGGAAGCGGCGCGCGGTTGGAAGCCTTGGAGCGAGGCAACTTCTTCGTCGTCCCGCTGGACGACAGGCGCCGCTGGTATCGCTATCATCATCTCTTCGCCGAGGTGCTCGCCGCGCATCTCGCCTCCGATCCGCCCGAGCGGATCGCAACGCTGCATCGGCGCGCCAGCGCGTGGCACGAACGGCACGGCTCGTCCGCCGACGCGATCCGCCATGCGCTGGCCGCCGAAGACTTCGGTCGGGCGGCGGACATGGTCGAGCGGGCATGGCCGGCCCTGCGCGCCGCTCGGCAGGAGGCTGCCGCTCTAGGGTGGCTGAAGGCGCTCCCCGACGAGTTGATTCGACGCAGACCGGTGCTCTGCGTCGAGTACGCCTGGGCCTTGTTGTCCTGCGGGGAGGCAGCGGCCGCGGAGGATCGGCTGTCGGACGCCGAGCGGTGGTTGGAGCCGGCGGAAGACGGACGCGAGCGACCGGAAGTCGTGGACGAAGCCGAATTCGCCCGTCTCCCGGCGGCGATCGCGTTGTACCGCGCCGCGCTCGCTCAGGGACTGGGGGATGTTCCCGCCGTCATCCGGTACGCTCGTCGGGTGCTCGAACTCGTGCCCGAGGACGACGATCTCCCGCGAGGGGCGGCGACCGCGCTTCTGGGACTCGCCTCTTGGACGAGCGGGGATCTCGAGACCGCGTACCGGATGTTCGAAGGCGGCTTGGAGCGCGTGCAGCGGGCCGGTAACGTCAGCGACGCCGTCGGAGGCGCGATCGCGCTGGCCGATATTCGGATCGCGCAAGGTCGACTCCGCGAGGCGCTGCGGATTTACGAACGCGGACTGCAGCTTGCGTCGGAGCAGGGCGGGCTCGAGCTGCGGGGAACGGCGGACCTCTACGTGGGGATGAGCGAGCTCTGCCGCGAACGGAACGATCTGCATGCCGCCGAACGACACTTGGCAAGCAGCGTGCAGTCGGGCGAGCGCGCCGGGTTTCCGCAAAATCGGTATCGCCGGAACGTCGCGATGGCCCGCATCCGAGAAGCCCAAGGGGATCCGGACGGCGCGCTCGACCTGCTTCAGGAGGCGGATCGCCTGTATGCGGGCGACTTCTTCCCGAATGCGCGTCCGGTCGCGGCTTTGAAGGCAAGGCTGCGGGCGGGGCAGGGCAGGGTGGACGAAGCTCTGGATTGGGCGCGGGAGCAGGGGTTGTCCGTCGAGGACGACCTTAGCTATCTGCGCGAATTCGAACACCTTACGCTGGTTAGGGTGCTGCTGGCCCGGTTCAAGAGCGACCGTTCGGGTTCGGACCCCGCTATGCTCGAGGCGGCCATAGGTCTTCTCGAGCGCCTGCTCCAAGCGGCGGAAGAAGGCGGGAGGACGGGGAGCGCGATCGAAATCCTCGTCGTGCAGGCGCTTGCCCGTCAGATGCAGGGCGACGTCCCCGCTGCGCTTGCGGCGCTTGCGCGTGCCTTGTCCCTGGCCGAGCCGGAGGGCTACGTTCGCGTCTTCGCGGACGAAGGCCGACCGATGGCCGCCCTGTTGGAAGCGGCCGCGAAGCAGGGGATCGCCCGGAGTTATGTGAGGCGTCTTCTGAGCGCCTTCGGTCAGGAGGAGGACCGAAGGCGGACCTCGCCGGGCGGCGCGAGCGAGCCGCTAAGCGAACGCGAGCGAGAAGTGCTAAGGCTGCTCCGGACCGAATGGAGCGGCCCGGACATCGCTCGCGAGCTCGGGGTGTCCCTGAATACGCTGCGGACTCACACCAAGCACATCTACGAAAAACTCGAGGTCAACAATCGTCGGGCTGCGGTCCGACGAGCGGAGGAGCTCGGTGATTTTTAGCGTCCCCGCCCCGCCCCGGCCCCGGCAGGTCTAGTCGACCGCCTGCCGGGGCTTTTTCTTTTTCCCGTACACAATCACCACATCTGGTGATGCCGGATCCCCACATGAGCATGTATTCTTAAGCCATGAAAGAACGCATGCGACGATGCCGAGAGACATCCGCGGACAATCGAGAAGGAGGCGCAGAAAAAGTGGAACGCGAGCCTGAACGTTACGAATTTCGCGTCAAGGGCCGCCTTGACGTCCGGTGGGCCGACCGGTTCGAGGGGCTGAGCTTCGCCTATGATGAACGCGACGGGACCACGCTCCTCTCCGGACCGGTCGTCGATCAGGCCGCTTTGCACGGCCTGCTGAGGGGCGTACGCGACCTCGGTCTGACGTTGATCTCGCTTCGCGCGGCCAACGAACGTAATCAAGAGAAGAAAGGGATGAATCGATGAAGATCGCAGCTTCGAACTTGATCCGTTGGGCAGGGTTTGCGGCGATGGCGGCGGGGATGCTATACATCGTCGTACAGCCGATCCATCCGCCGGAAACGCTAGCGTCCGTAACTACTGACGCATGGGCAATGGTCGCCTATATGACCCTTGCCATGGCTCTCTTCAGCCTGATCGGGATATTGGGGATCTACGCCAGACAAGCGAACGAGACCGGTTGGCTTGGCTTAGCGGGCTTCCTTGTATTTAGCCTCTTCTGGACCGCCACGACGGCCGTCACCTTCGCCGAAGCGTTCCTCTTGCCGCTGCTCGCGACCGACGCGCCGAAGTTCGTTGAAGGCTTCATGGGCATCTTCGGCGGGGCCGCCAGCGAGGTCCCCCTCGGAGCGCTCTCGGCGCTGGCGCCGGCAGCGGCGGGGCTGTATATCGTCGGAGGTCTGCTGCTCGGCATCGCTACGCTCCGCGCTAGGATTCTACCGCGCGGGGCGGCCGGGCTGTTTATTGTCGGGGCCGCGGCGCCCCTCGCTTCCGCGCTGCTCCCGCATCCGCTCGATCGCCTCTTGGCAGTGCCGATGGGAGCCGCTCTGGCGTGGTTAGGGTACGCGCTTTGGTCGGAACGGCGTTCGTCGAAGGACGCTTGACTTGGAGTTCACTCCAAGGAGTACACTACTGGGGAGGGAGACAATTCCGGACGATATTGGAAAAAGAAAACACGTTAGCGCGCCGCGAACGTAACAAAGGAAAAACCCCGGATCAAGGAATCGGGGTTTTTCGCTTTGGGGTATTGCATTTCATGAGGAGAGGGTATATAGTGTAAGTATCTTAAATTTAAGATAAACAAATTTGAAGTGAATATCCGGAGGCGAGGAGATGAGCGAACGGGACCTATCGTTGAAGTTGTTCGTCGTGCTAACCAAGGCGCATAAGGTCATAATGGACCGCGCGGTGAAGGATATGAAGCGGAACGGATTGTCCGCCGCCGAATTCAGCATTTTGGAGCTGTTGTATCATAAG
This sequence comes from Paenibacillus antri, assembly GCF_005765165.1. NCBI lineage: Bacteria > Bacillati > Bacillota > Bacilli > Caryophanales > Paenibacillaceae > Paenibacillus > Paenibacillus antri. The sequence goes on from NZ_VCIW01000012.1 coordinate 17,468, forward strand.
GGCAAGATGCCCTTGCAGCGCGTCGGGGATACGATCCTCGTCAGCAGCGGCGGGGTCACGTACACGGTGGATAAGCTGGAGGAGAAAGGATATTTATGCCGGGTATCATGCCCGGAGGATCGCAGAATCACTTACGCGGAGCTCACCGAAGCCGGTAAAGCGCTATTGGATCGGATCTTTCCGAGCCATGCGAAGAAAATCGAAGCTCTTATGAGTGCGTTGACGACGGAGGAGAAGCAAATCGCGATCCTCTTGTTGAAGAAAGCGGGGCTCCATGCGAAGGAGCATTAATTTTCGTCATATGTCTTGATTTTGAGATAAATAAAACTAAAATAAATGGAGGGTGTTCATGTATGGAAGATTTGGGCTTGCTTATCATTCGTTTGGTCGTCGGGTTGGCGTTCGCGGCGCATGGCGCGCAGAAATTGTTCGGGTGGTTCGGAGGCTACGGTCCTAAGGGGACCGGCGGCTGGTTCGAATCGATCGGCATTCGGCCCGGCGTTCTCGCCGCCGTCATGGCGGGCGCGGTCGAATTGTTCGGCGGTCTATTTTTCGCCGCAGGACTCTTCACGGCGGCGGCAGCGATTCTGCTTGCGCTCACCATGGTCGTCGCGATCGTGAAGGTGCATGCAAAAAATGGTTTCTGGAACACTACGAACGGGTACGAATTCAACTTGATACTTGCAGCCGTCTTGATCGGCGTCGCCTTCATCGGCGCCGGCGGTTATGCGCTTGACGCTCTGTTATTCTAATCTATAGGAGGACGTCGACAATGACGAAATTACAACAAACCGCGGGCATTCATCACATTACCGCGTTCGTAAGCGACGCGCAGGCGAACGTCGACTTTTATGCAGGGGTGCTGGGCCTTCGCCTCGTGAAGAAGACGATCAACTTCGACGCGCCGGAGGTGTACCATCTGTATTTCGGCAACGAGGTCGGCAGCCCGGGAACGGCCATTACGTTCTTCCCGTTCCAAGCGGGAAGGAAGGGACGCGTCGGGGGCGGTCAGGTCGGGTATACGACGTTCGTCGTGCCCCAGGGAGCGCTGCCGTTCTGGGAAGCGCGCTTGGCGAAGTTCGCGATTCCGTTCGATCGGCAGGAACGGTTCGGCGAGACGTATCTTCGCTTCAAGGACCGGGACGGTCTTCAGCTGGAGATCGTCGCTCGCGAAGCCGGACCGCGGAGCCGGTGGTCGTTCGGCGGCGTCTCGACGGAGCACGCGATCAAAGGCTTCGGCGGCGCCGTGCTGTACAGCATGGCTCCCGAGAAGACGATGCATACGCTGCAGCATGTCATGGGTCTCGAGCGCGTCGGCGAGGATCAGGGGCTGGTTCGATTCCAAGCGCCCGGGGACCTTGGCAATCTGGTGGACGTGAACGCGGTCGTCATGGGCAGAGGTCATGGCGGCGCCGGCACGGTTCATCACATCGCATGGCGGGCCAAGGATTTGCCGGATCAGGAGCAATGGAGAAGCCACGTCGAAGGGCAAGGGTTCCACCCGACGCCGATCGTGGACCGTCAATATTTCACGGCGATTTATTTCCGCGAGGAAGGGGAAATCTTGTTCGAGATCGCGACGGACCCGCCGGGCTTCCAGCGAGACGAACCGCTCGAGACGCTGGGCGAGAAGCTGATGCTTCCGGATTGGTTCGAGCCGCATCGCGAGCAGATCGTGCAAGGCTTGGCGCCGTTCGAGGTTCGCGTGTTGAAGGAGGATAAGGAATGATGAAGCATCTCTTTCGACAAGGAAGCGACCCTTCCGCGCCGACGCTGCTGCTGCTGCACGGCACGGGCGGCACCGAACAGGATTTGCTGCCCCTCGCCGGCGAAATCGACGCTTCCGCTTCCGTATTGAGCGTACGGGGCAATGTGTCGGAGAACGGCATGCCGAGGTTCTTCCGAAGACTGGCCGAGGGCGTGTTCGACGAAGCGGATCTTCTCGCCAGAACGCAGGAGCTGCACGAGTTCGTCGACGCGGCCGCGAACGATTACGGGTTCGACCGGAACAACGTGGTCGCGATCGGGTACTCCAACGGCGCGAACATCGCCGGCAGCTTGCTGTTCCATATCGCGGGTTCCCTAAGAGGGGCGATCTTGCACCATCCGATGGTGCCTCGGCGAGGCGTGGCGCTGCCGGACTTATCGGGGACGCCGATCTTCATCGGAGCGGGACGGAACGACCCGATCTGCACGCCGCAGGAGACGGAGGAGCTGACGGCCCTGTTGGAAGAGGCCGGAGCCGCGGTCGCCGTCCATTGGGAATATGCAGGACATCGGCTGACCGGGACGGAAGCGAAGGCGGCGGGCGAGTGGTACCGGAGCGCGTTCGCATGATCTCTATCGATCCGGCGCAGCGAACGGCCCGCGACAATTATAAGCTGCTGATCGGCAGCATTGTTCCCCGGCCGATCGCGTTCGTCACGACGGTATCCGATAGGGGCGTGTTGAACGCCGCGCCGTTCAGTTACTTTTCGATCGTGTCGAGCGTGCCCCCTATGATCTCTATATCCGTTCAGCGCAAATCGGGCATCATGAAGGATACGGCACGGAATGCGATCGGCGCCGGAGCGTTCGTCGTTCACATCGTGGACGAGACGAACGTCGAAGCGGTCAACCGGACGGCCGCCGGCCTCCCTCCGGACGAGAGCGAAGTGACGTATGCCGCCTTGACGCCCGTCGCCAGCGAGGCGATCGCCGTCCCCGGCGTCCGAGAAGCGAAGATTCGGATGGAGTGCGTCTTGGAGAAGGCGCTGGAGCTTGGGGGAACCGATGCGGAGCCGGCATGCGATCTGTTGATCGGGCGCGTCGTCCGGTTTCACCTCGCGGAAGAGGTGTACCAAGGCGGGTATATTCTCGCGGACCGGCTGCAGCCGGTCAGTCGGTTGGCGGGCAACGATTATGCCGCGCTCGGCAAGACGTTTACGTTGGAACGTCCGCAATAATACTAGGGCCCCGTCGATTCGACGAGGCCCTGTTTTTCAATCGATCGTCTGGAACGTCTGCGTCTCCGCGGACTGCCTTGCCAGCAAGCACATCCGGGCGCTGATCAGCCCGTCCTCCAACGTGCTTAACGACGCCGCGCCGTTCCGGATAATGTCCAAGAAGTTGGACGCCAGCCTCTCGTCGCCGCCGAAATGGCCTTCGCCTTGCTCGAATTCATAGCGGTCGACGCGGGCCTTATGATGGTGGAACACCTGAATCAGGCCGGTCGTGAAATCGAACTCGACCGTCCCCTTATACCCCAGAAATCTTGCGCCGCGGGAGGCCGCCTGCCGTCGCGCGAAGAAGTTCTGGGTGTAGGAGGCGTGCATCCCGTCTTCGTAACGGATGAGGGCGCTGCCGGAATCCTCGTTGCCGGTGTCCTCGGCGAAGGCGCAGTAGGGCCACTTCTCCTCTTCGGCCGTGCCGACCGTGCTTTCGGCGCATGTGCGATTTTCCTCGCAATCGACGCACTTCAGCCCCGCCGGCTTGTTCCCCTTGAATACTTGCTTCGAGGTCATGGCCGTCACGGCTACCGCTTTGCGGCCCGCCACATAGTTCAGATAGTCGAAGTCATGCGTCGCTTTCTGAAGGAATAATCCTCCTGTCTCCGCCTCGTCCCGATACCAGCTGTGGAAATATACGCCGCCGTACGGTACGTTGTTGACCGCCTGGATATGCTCTACGGTGCCGATCGTGCCCGAGTCGACGATGTCCTTCACCTGCTGCACGATCGTCGTCAGCCGCAGCGGGTGAGACACGACGACCGGCGTAGCGTACGCGAGGGACGCCTCCTTCAGGCGCCGCCAATCCTCCATGGTGGTCGATACCGGCTTCTCCAAGTAAAGCGGAATGCCGGTCGGGAGCGCTTCGAGCGCATATCGCGTGTGCAAGGAGCACCGCGTTCCGATCATGAGACCGTCCGGTTCGATCCGCCGGACCAACTCGTCCACGGTCGGGAACGTCGGGGGGGCGTCGGAGCCGTCCGGCACTCCGTTCGCCGCATATCTGGGATCCACGATGCCTGCGATGACGACATCCGGGTTCAACTTCCGCATCACGCGAATTACGTCCTTGATTCGATTGCCGTAGCCGATGACGCCGATCCTCATTCGTAACATCCTCCATGTCGATGTGGATAGTTCTTGCGTTGCCTCCATTATAAAAAATCGGGGCTCGCCGGGTCTTGTCGAATCAGCCGTTTTTCTTGCAAAATCGGCTCGTCGACGGATGCGGGACAATCGAATACAATAAAATCGACGAGCGCATTCGGGTAAGGATGAACGGTCTGAAGGAGGCCCGATGTCCGGTGGACGGGATCGACAAGCCATATTATAGGCAGTATCTAGAGGGCAGGGTGCGATTGGAACGCACGATCGTCATCGACGAGCTGGTGACGTTGTTTTATTTCGAGTTCGCGAAAAATTATCGCTTCGCAGGGGAATCCCACGACTTCTGGGAGATGGTATACGTCGATCACGGCGAGGTGACGGTGACCGCGGACGACGCGCAGTGCCGGTTGACGCCCGGAACGATCATCTTTCATAAGCCGGGAGAATTTCACAGCTTCTACGCGAGCGGGGGGACGGCTCCGAACATCGTCGTCGTGTCCTTCTGCAGCGATTCCCCCGCCATGGCCGCCTTCGAGCGAGCGGTGTTCCGACTCGACGACAAGGAGCGGGACTTGCTCTCGGGGATCGTTCGGGAGGGGAAGGCCGGCTTCCGCTTCCCGTTCACGTATCCGTTAATCCGCAGGGAGGACGCCCCGTTCGGTTGCGAGCAGCGTCTCCTGCACTATCTGGAGTCGTTCCTGCTGCGCCTGCTGTGCAGCAATACGAGAGGGGCCGCGCAAACCTCGCCGCGTTCGCTGCCCAGGGACAAGGAATACCGCTCCTTGGTACAGGCGGTCATCGGGTTCATGGAGCGGCGCATCGACGAGCCGCTGACCCTCGGAGAAATCAGCCAAGCGATGCATGTGACGAAGGCGCGGCTGAAGGAAGTGTTCAAGGAGCAGACCGGGCAATCGGTCATGCGATATTTCAGCTTGATGAAGATGGAGCGGGCGAAAAAGATCATTCGCGAGGAGGCGTGCAGCTTCTCGGAGGTCGCGGAACGGCTCGGCTTCGCGACGCCGCAATACTTCTCCAACGCCTTCAAGAAGCTGACGGGCGCGAGTCCGTCGGAGTACGCCAGAAGCGTGAAGGCCCGGTCGGAGGACTTTTAGCATGTGGACAAAGTCTGATGTGGATATGTTCATAAGAGCGGAAAAGTCTACCGGGGCGGAAAGTTCTTGTTAGTCACACCCTGTTGTTAACATTGTGGATAAGTTCCGTACGTCCACTTATTTCCAACATAGCTCGCTCGACGGGAGGGGAACCTATGGGTGTCTGATAAGACTAATCCATAGGGGGATCTCCATGAACCGTAAGGTACTGGCATTGGTCGGCGTCGCTTGTTTGTCCGGCTCGTTGTTGACGGCATGCGGCCAAGTCGACGACGACGGGACCGCTAGAGTCAACAATGTGAACGGCTATCAGCAGAACCGTAACGGCGGCTTCATGAATCGCGACGGGATCTTGAATAACGGCGCGGATCGCGGCATGCTCGACAACCCGTTCGACGGGAACGGCAACCGGAATTACGGAGTCGATGGCGGTCGGGACGTCGGCGCGAACGGCGCAGGCGTATCGGGGTCCAGCGACGATTTCGGATCGGGCGGCATGGGCATCGGGAACAACCGAGGCATGGGGATCGGCAACAACCGGTAAGAGAACCCTTAGGATCAGCGAAGACAACCCGTCGGAAACCTTTCCGGCGGGTTCTTTCTTATGCCCTCCTCTCCTTGGTTGAATGATATAATGGTAGAATCATACAACGAAGAGGAGCTGCCGGCATGAATCGAACGCAACATGAACACCCCGTCCTAGCGTTCGCGCGCGAGGAATGGGCGAGACTGTCCGCTTCGCAGCCGCGATCCGAAGGGGCGGAGCTTATACTCTGCACGTGGTCCGACCTGGAGGCGCAGGATTCGGAACGACTCTCTCCGGACATCAAGGAGAAAATGAGGGCGTCGACGCGTTCCGACGACTATATCATTGCGGAAGCGGCGGATCGACTTGTCCTCGCCGGGAAGTACGAACGGGCGACGTTGTTCGCCTTATACCAATATGCAAGAGAAGCGTGGGGGCTGCGGCGCGCCTATCCGGGGACCGACGTCTCCTTCGACGAGGAGGAGACGATCCGCGGCGCCGCGACCGGGAACTTCGAGCGCTTCTATTCTCCTCGCTTCGAACGCAGGGGCTTCGTCGTGGAAAACTACAAGGACCCGGCCTATTTAAAGCTCCTGATCGATTGGCTGGCCAAGAACGGGCAGAACGAAATTTTCTTCACGTTCATGCTCTGGGACGCGGTTCGGGACGAGGTCGCTCCGGAGATTGCGAAGCGGGGCCTTCGCGTCACGCTCGGCGGCCACAGCATGAAGTTTTTCACCGACCGTTCGGAGAGCTTCCGCGCGATCCAAGGCGATCATCCGTACACGGCCAAGAAGCAGTTCGATTATAAGGACGAGAGCTGGTTTCCTGCGTTATTCGACCAGATCGCGGCGTATTGCAAGGACGTGCCGAATTTGACGACGCTCTCGCTGTGGCCGGAGGATGTGGCGGACCGCAGCGGAGCGGGCTTCCTGTCCTCGTATATCCGGTTCGCGGAGCGATTGAAGGCGCATCTTCGGGCGGCCGGGATCGAGGCGGACGTCGAACACATCGCTTACAACGCGGGCCTGTCTTGGGATATGCTCGAGCTGGGCGACGCTCCGCCTTCCGACAGCGCGGACGTGCTCTTCGCGTATTGGGGTCGGGATTACCGATTCGGGTATGAGGCGTCTCCGCACGAGAACGAGCATCGGGCGAGGAAGGCGTTAGAGGAATGGACGGCGGCGGTGCGCGGCCAAGGGCGAAGGACGACGATCTTCGAATATTACAGCGACCACTTCATGTTGTCCTCTTTGTTCCCCGCGCTGCCGAGACGCATCGCGGAGGACGTCGAATATTACGCGAAGCTTGGCGTCGACGGGATGGTCGACCTGATCGTGCCTTATAAGGGGCCGCTTGATTATCCGTGGACATGGGCGCACGGCTTCAATAGCTTCGTCTTCGCCAGAGCGCTGTGGGGCGAGTCGCTGGAGGACATTCTGAACGAATATTACGCCGGCTACCCGGTCGCGGAACGCCGAAGCGTCCGAGCGACGTTCGAGAGAATCGAGGAGACGGTCGCGGAGGCGACGCGGTGGAACGTGCCCCTGTTTCCCGCGAGGGCGGTCGATGTCGAGCGAGCGGTCGCCGACGCGGAGCAAGCCGATGCCGTCATCGCGATGCTGCGGCGCATCCAAGCGGTGCTCGGGACGAGCGCGCCGAATGGGGCACCCGTCGGCAGCTACGAGAAATACGTCCGATGCCTGATCGAGCAGGCTTCGGCGTTGGAGACGTTGTGGCGGGAGAAGCGGGAGCGGCTCTAGCCGCTTCATGCGTTGTTTGTTATTATAGTTGTATTGAATTTAGGAGGTGCTCCAGGTGACTCATTCGATGCGGTTGAGATAAGGCTAGACGCGCGGCGAATCGGCCCAATCGAATACGAATGAGAATCAAAGGAGAACCGACCCATGCAATCGCAATGGAAGAAATCGTTCGCGTTCATCTTCGGCGGACAAATCTTTTCGATACTAACGTCGTTTATGGTTCAATTTTCGATCATCTGGCATCTGACGGAGACGACGGGCTCGGCCGCGGTGCTGATGATCGCCGGTCTGGCGGGATTTCTGCCGCAGGCGGTGCTAGGCCCGTTCATCGGCGTCTGGCTCGACCGCTGGAACCGCAAGCTGACGATGATCGTCGCCGACTCCGTCATCGCCCTCTCGAGTTTGTTGCTGGGCGCGTATTACTTATGGGGGGAGCCGAGCCTGTGGGTCGTGTATGCGATCCTGCTGATCCGTTCGACGGCTTCGTCCTTCCATGCGCCGGCCTTCCAAGCGGCGATCCCGCTCATCGCGCCGGGGGAACAGTTAACGCGCGTAGCGGGCTGGCATCAGCTGGTGTTCTCTTCCTCCAGCGTGCTCGGGCCGGCGCTCGGCATCGCGGTGTATTCCGCGACGTCGCTCGGAACCGTGCTGCTCTTGGACGTGGCCGGCGCCTTGATCGCGAATCTGATGCTGCTGTTCGTCCGCATCGAGCAGCCGAAGCCGGAGGCTGTTCAGACGCCTTCGTTCCGGAAGGAATTCAAGCTCGGCTGGGCGTCGTTCGTCGCGGCGAAGCCGATCGTCTTCCTCTCGATCGCCATGGCGGTGTTCAGCGTCGTGTTTATGCCCCTCGCCATGCTGTTTCCGCTCATGACGCTGTCGCACTTCGGCCGCGGGGGATACAGCGCGAGCGTCATCGAAGCCGTCTTCGGCATCGGCATGATCTTGGGCGGCGCGCTGCTGTCCGCCTTCGCCTCGAAGTGGAAAGACACGACGTATATGAGCATCAGCCTGATCGTCATCGGGCTCACCTGCGTCGGGAGCGGAGCGGTCGGGAACGAGGCGTTCATCGCCTTCGCGGTCCTGTCGTTCTTCATGGGCGCGGCGGCGCCGCTCTTCAACGGGCCGTACATGGCGATGATCCAGAAGTCGTTCGAGCCCGAGAAGCTGGGCCGCGTGCTCTCGATCGTCACGAGCATCGGTCTGCTGTCTTCGCCGATCGGGCTGGCGCTGGCCGGACCGGTCGTCGACCGCTTCGGCGTACAGACCTGGTTTTTCTGGTCGGGCATCGTCGTCGTGCTGATCGGCGTCTTGATCTACGCCAAGTTTTATCGCAGCGGAGAACAGGCATAAACGAGAAGAAGGGCTGTCCCAAAAGCGGGTAAAATCCACTAACGGGTAGCCATCCCAATATGAAAAACTTGAAAACGGTCGGTCAGGAGTGGTCTATTCCTGATCGACCGTTTTCGCTTTTTGGCTTATTGCTGTTCCTTAAGGAGGTTATGGGCGAGTGAAGCTGGAAATGTACAAAGAAATCGCTCCTTTGGCTGTTTGGGACAGCCCCTTCTTCATCTCATTTTCGATAATTCACGATGTTTCGGTACGCCTTCTTGCTCAGCTTCCGGAACAACGTGAGGTCGGGCGTGAAGTTCGCTTCGATCAGCCACACCTTCCCGTGACGGTCGATGCCGATATCCATGCCGACGGTGTGGATATACCGGTAGAATCGGCTGAGCGTCCTGGCGCTGACCAAAGAAATGCGGTCGACCTCCTTCAGAATGCGGCTTCGCCGCGGAGCGGTGTTGCCCTTCAGGTTCGAGCGGCGCAGAGCGGCGCTTGTCTTCAGGACCTTGCCATGGCTTCTCCGTATGTTCGTAATGATGTAGCCTTTGCCCGCGACTTTGGCCAAGCTGCCCGTCACCTTCCAACGAGAGGAGGACGTCCTCTTTCGCTGCACCATCACGCGCAGGTCGAAGGGGCAGCCTCTTACCTGGGCCAATCGGATGTACCGTTGCACGATCATCTCCTTGCCTCTCGACTTCCTGCGAATGTACCGATTCGCCGCCGCGCGGCTCCAATACGACTTCTTCTTTCGCTTATACCGAATTTCGATTCGGCCGGAGGACGAGCGGCGCACGCGCATCACGCCTTTGCCGCCCGAGCCGTGGACCGGCTTCACGATGACCCGGCCGTACCTCGCCAATAAGCTCTTGAGATTCGCCTTGCTGTACGGCTTCGACTTGGGGATATGCGAACGCAAGGAGCTTACGCTTCTTACGATGCGATACTTGTTCCACTTGCTCTTGCTTCTTCCGCGCTTAGCCATATTCCGCCTCCTGATCCCCTCGGACCCGAGGGAAGACTTGATGGCAGTATATGGACCCGAGGAGATGAAGTATGGACGACTGCCTTCGCGATGCGAAATAGGCGGGTAGGGGAATGAGAAATATGGAAACCCGCATACTAAAGACAACTCGACTCACGACATGGAGGCGTTGTTCTTGATGAATACCCGGTTCATCCGGTTCGCCGTGATCGGCCTCTCGCTTCTCGCGTTGGCGATGCCCGCCGCCGCGCAAGCGGCAGGGAACGAGCGGATCCATGCGGATTCGCGAACGGTCCAGCTGAAGTTCGGCCTCAGGAAGCTGTGGGTCGACCATGCGGTTTGGACGAGAAGCTACATGGTGAGCGCCGTCGCGGGATTGGACGATCAAGAAGAGGTGTTGGAGCGACTTTCGCAACATCAGCAGCATCTCGGGAACGCGATGATTCCTTATTACGGAGAGGAAGCCGGCCAACGGCTGGCGGAACTGCTGACGGAGCATATTCGAATCGCCGGGAACGTTGTGGCGGCCGCGAAACACGGCAATAAGCCCGAGATGGAGAAATGCAATCAAGCGTGGGTTCGGAACGCCGACGACATCGCTTCCTTCCTCAGCGGAGCGAACCCGCATTGGTCGAAGAAGGAGCTGCAACAGCTGCTCTACCGGCATCTGAATCTGTTAACGGACGCGCTTCAAGCGAGGTTGAGCCGGAATTGGCGGGCCGACATCGCCGCTTTCGACTTGGGCGAAGCGAATATCATCGTATGGGCCGACGTCCTCGCGGACGGCATCGTCAAGCAATTCCCGCAGAAATTTTAGATAACGCCATCCACCGGGGCCCCGATCCTTGGGAGAAGGGGACCTCCTCGAAAGGAGCGGAGGAGGCGGAATTGTACATCTTCGGTCAAATGGCGTACGATATAAGGTATGGTTCATGCGTACAAGGGCATTCCTAATAGGTAGAGGAGCGTGGTTCGTTGAGAAGAAACAAACCGTTGTCGATGGAAGATCTGCTGAAGGAGCTGAAGGGAGAAAACGCGCCGCAGGAGGATCCGAATTTCGTCTCGTTGGAGCAGCTGTTCAACGAGAAGTTTCTGCGCGGTCATTCGAGCTTCGCAAGCTTCGAAGAGTTCCTTACAAAGGGCAACTTCCAGGCTAGAACGCACGAGGAAATCAAGAACATCGAAGGCGAGCTCTTCGACCGCTATATCGCCCGGGAGACGGATTTCCGCGACTGGAAACAGATGCTGGAGGCGGCGAAGAAGGAGCACGAAGCGTCTAAGGGGAAAACATCATAAGGAATCGTTCGAGGGCGCCGTCAAGGCGCCCTCTTGCATTCTTCGGTAGAAAAGGAACCACTGCGATTCGCGCAGTGGTTCCTTTTCGCGTACGATTCAGTCTTTACGTGACAGGTTCGAACGGAAGGTTCTCGAAGGCTTCCGCTAAAGCTGCGCGTTCCTTATCTTTGAACTTCTTGTTGACGAGGATGTATTGAACATAGTCGTCCCCCGCCACGATTTCTTGGATTTCGAAGCCCCCTTGGGCGAGAGCGCCCAGTACGTCCGCTCCTCCGAAGCCGATCGGGGAAAACGAAGGGTCTTGGAAGCTTGCATCGTACCCGATCACCGTCTGATTCGGCGACGTCGGGTCTACCGTGACCAACGCGTATGCCGGTTGTTTAGCCATATTCCCACTCCTCTGCTTTCAAAAAAATTTGAGATTAGCGCGATATCTCTCGTTAGACGGCTTAGCCGGTGCTCACCCCCTTCCGAGTTACGCTTGATGCTACGTTATGAAAATTAATTCATATGGTGCTAGGTAGAATGCATAATTGTCAATAAATTCCGCAAATGGAATCTATTTGACAATGGGTGAATCGTACAGGACAGGAACCGATGCGGATTCGCATTCGATTCATATAGTAGTAAGCAGGAAATCGAGTTTCCTTAATCTATGAAAAGGGAGCGTGAGGCGAGCAAATGGTCGACGAGAACTTCCGGATCCCTATATCGGCAAGAATCGGCCGGCATGTCGTCATCGAAGAGGGCGTGATTCTCGGCGAGAACGTCCGCATCGGACATCATTCCGTCGTGTTGGCCGGAACCGTGATCGGCCATGACGTCACGGTCGGCTGCAACGCGGTGCTTGGATGCCAACCGTATAACAATGCTAGAGTTACGCATAAGGTTTCAAAGCAAGAAGGGTTAGTGATCGGCAACGGCTGCCGGATCGGCAACGGCGCCGTCGTCTACGCCGGCACGGAACTAGGGGAAGGGGCGATGGTCGGAGACTTGGCGAGCATTCGCGAAGGAACGCGCATCGGCAGTTCTACCGTCGTGGGGAGAAGCGCGACCGTCGAATGCCGTACGCGCATCGGCAGCCGCTGCCTGATCCAAACGGGGGCCTACATTACCGCCGATATGATCATCGAAGACGACGTCTTTATCGGGCCGGAGGTGTCCACATCCAACGATAAATATATGGGGAGACAGCCCTATAAACTAGCGGGTCCTCACATTAAGGAACGGGCCAGCATCGGGAATAACGCGACGCTGCTGCCGGGGATCGCGATCGGCCGAGGGGCGGTCGTCGGCGCCGGTTCCGTCGTGACGCAAGACGTGCCCGACGGGGTCACGGTCGTCGGCGTACCCGCGAAGCCGCTGTCCGCGAATCGGAGCGGGACGTCGAAGGGGGGGCAATGATGAACATGAACATTCCTTTAATCGATTTGCGCGCGCAATACGTTTCGTTACGGCAAGAAATTCGGAGCGCGATCCACAACGTCTTGGAGAGCGGGATCTATGTTTCCGGCCCGGAGGTGCAGCTCTTCGAACAGGAGACGGCCGAGTTCGCGAACGCCAAAACCTCGGTCTCCGTCGCGAACGGCACCGACGCGCTCATTCTCGCATTGGAGGCGTGCGGCGTCGGCCCCGGCGACGAAGTCATCACGTCTCCTTATACCTTCTTCGCGACGGCGGAGGCTATCGCTAGAGTCGGCGCGCTTCCGGTGTTCGCGGATATCGATCCCGATACCTATAATTTGTCTCCGGAGCAGGCGGAAGCCAAGATCACCTCCAGAACGAAGGCGATCATCCCCGTGCACATCTTCGGTCAACCGGCCGACATGGACGCGTTCCTCGCGATCGCCCGGCGGCACCGGCTGTACGTCATCGAGGATGCCTGCCAAGCGTTGGGCGCCGAATATCATGGGAAGCCGGTCGGCGGGATCGGACATGTCGGCTGCGTCTCGTTCTTCCCGACGAAAAACTTAGGCGGGTACGGCGACGGCGGGATCGTCCTGACGAACGACGAAGACATCGCCCGGAACGTGCGCGTGCTGGCGAACCATGGGAGCACCCGGAGGTATTTCCACGAGACGGTCGGTTATAACAGCCGGCTTGACGAGCTGCAAGCGGCGATCCTGCGCGTGAAGCTGTCGAAGCTTCGGGAATGGAACCGGCTGCGGCGGGAGAAGGCGGATTATTATTCCGAGCGGCTGCGGGAGATGGGGATTAAGGTCCCTTACGTCACGCCCTCGGCGAGCCACGTGTTCCATATCTATACGATAGAAGTTTCGAAACGGGAGGAGCTGTCGGCTTATTTGAACGGGGGCGGCGTGGCTACGGGGCATTATTATCCTTGTCCGCTGCATCTGCAGGAAGCCTTCGCGAGTCTCGGATATAAGCGAGGCGACTTGCCCGTCGCCGAAGCGGCTTCCGAGCGCACCCTGGCGCTGCCCATGTACCCGGAATTGACGGCCGAACAGCAGCAGTATATCGTATCGCGCATTCGAAAATTCATGGACTAAACAAGACCGCAGCTCGAGGCTTGAGCTGCGGTCCTTTTATGTTCCCGATATCGCATGATACACATTCAATAGGCGCGAAGCCGCGTTTTCTAGAGAATGATGACGTTCCACATAGCGGCGGCCGTCCCTTCCGAGCTGATTCCACCGTTCCGGCTGCGTCAGCAGTCGTTTCAAAACGTCGTAGATCGTCTCCGGATTCGCATTCACGATCGGAAGGCCGGGCGGATACGCGTCGAGCAGGTCTTCGCGAATATAACAGATCGCCGGCTTCCCCATCGCCATCGCCTCCATGCTCAGATTGGCGTAGGAGCCGATCAGCAGCTGATCGACGACGACGGCGCATTCCCGATACAGCCGCATCGCCTGCTCATGGGGAAGCTTCTCGATCAGACGGAAGCGGAACGGCACGCCTTCCTTCCGCAACCGTTCTACCGCGGATAAGAGATGCGCCGTACCCTTGACCTCCCGGTTCGAAGGGGCGTGAACGACCAGCGGTTCCGGTTGAGGGGGCGGATAGAAAGGCTGGATCCGTCCCGTCTCGATCGCGCGAGGAACGATATGGACATGTTTGTAATACCCTTCGACATAAGGCAGCAGCTCGCGGTCCGGAACGACGGCATGCTCGATCGAAGAGGAGAGAACTCGAAGGTTGCGGCGGATGAGCGGTTCCGGCCATATTTTCTTTACGCGAACGTAAGGATTGTTAAAGCTTCTGGCGACCGAACCGATGCGTACGTCGGAGCCGCGGTGCTCCGCGACCATGGTTTTCCCCATCCGGGCAAGGATCTTGAGATCGCTCTTATCGGGGAGGAACGTCTCCCCGAAGTGGAAGTGGAATACGTCGTACCGATCGACGGCTTCCTTGAAGAACGCCTTGCGAATCTCGACGCTTTCGGACGGAGGATACCGATCCAGGTTCAAACGGATATCCGCCAGATAGTCGTAATACCCGGCGGAGTGAAAACTGCAAGAGGTCGCGTCCACGCCTTGGGCGCGAAGCGCGCGGGCCGCTATGCTAATCCCGATTCCATACGGCAGGTGAAGCACTCTCACCGGACATCCTCCCTTCCTTCCCGGCGCCTTACAATCGACGATATATATCGATAAGCATGCCGGAGACCTGTTCCAGGCTATGATGCCGCTCCACGTAACGCCTTCCGCGCATCCCAAGCTCCGCCCAACGCTCGGGACGGCGAAGAAGATCTCTCAGCGCTGCGTATATCGTATCCGGATCGGCGCTCACGATCGGGAGATCCGGAGGGAACGTATCGCGGAGATCTTCGCGGATATAACAAATGACGGGCTTTCCCATCGCCATCGCTTCGATGCTTAAATTCGCGTACGATCCGATCCGAAGCTGATCGATGACGATCGAGGCTTGCCTATACAACCGTTGGGCTTCGAGATGAGGCATCCGTTCGATCAGCTTGAAATCGAATTTGTAGCCTTCCCTCCGCAAGCGGGTTACGGTGGACAAGATGTCGTCCGTGCCCTTAATCTCCCGATGGGACGGAGCATGCACGACGAGCGGCGGAGAGTCGGGCGACGGATAATCGGGAATGTACCGTCCGGTATCGATGGCGTAGGGGACGATATGAACCTTCTTATAATAAGGCGCGACGTAGGGCAGCAATTCGCGATCCGGAACGATGGCATGCTCGATATAAGCGGAGAGCCGTCTCAGATTCGCGCGAATCTTCATCTCGGGCCACGTCGGCTTGACTCGGACATGCGGATTGCCGAAGCTTCTCGCGACGGACAGCATGCGCGCCTCCGAGCCGCGATGGTGGACGATCATCTTCTTGCCGCGGTCCCTAATGATTTTCAAGTCGCGCTTGTCGGGGAAGAACGTCTCCCCGAAATGAAAGTGGAAGAGGTCGTATGTCTCCAACGCTTCCCGAAAGAACGCTTCGCGTACCTGCTTTCCGGCTCTGTACGAATATTCGTCCACATGCATGCGAATGTCCGCCATGTAAGCATAGCGGTGGGATCGCAGACTGCAGGAGACGGCATCGACGCCCCGGGCCCGCAGCGCCTGGCTTAATACGCCGATGCCGATTCCATAGGGAAGGTGCAATACCCTCCACGAACTCATGCCTTCGGCCGCCGCGCGATCGTTTCGGCTACGCCGCGTTCGAAGTCCCAATCGAACGACATGCCGATTCCTTTGATTTTCGCGTTGTCGATATCGAAATGTTTAATATCGCCGGGCTTCCAGTCGGCATACGCGATCGGAAGATCTTCTCTTCGCAATTGGCGCAGGACGAGCTCCGCCAGCTCTTGGATCGTAATTTTCAAGCCCGATGCGCAGTTGTATATTTCCCCGTCGGACTGCGGATGGCTCGCCGCAAGCAAATTCGCTTTGACCACGTCCCTTACGTACGTGAACGATCTGACCTGACTGCCGTCGCCGTATACGATGGGGGATTGGTTGTTCAGCACCCTTCGAATGAAGATCGAGACGACGCCGCCGAAGTCGTTATCTTCCTGCCTCGGGCCGTATACGTGGAAGTAGCGGAGAATCGATATGTTCATGCCGTATAGGCGCCGAAACACTTGGCAGTACTTCTCGGCGGCTAGCTTACTGGTCCCGTAGAACGACACCGGCTCGGTCGGATGTTTTTCGTCCTCGGGGACGTATACGGGCTCCCCATACACCGACCCGGTCGAAGCATGGACGATCTTCTTCACCCCATGCAAGCGCGAAGCCTCCAGCACGTTGAACGTCCCCTCCGCGTTCGTCTTTAAATCCAATCGGGGATTCTTCATGCACACGGTGTTCTTGGATACGGCTTCGTGGAATACGACCTCGACGCCTTGAAACCAATCGACGATCCCTTCGAAATCCGTTACGTCGGCTTTCGCGACCGTGAGAAGCGGATGGTCCTTCACGCCGCGGAGATTCTCCCATTTCCCTCCCGAGAAATTGTCGAGACAGACGACCTTTACATTCATCTCCAACAGTTGTTCCACCAGATGGCTGCCGATGAACCCGGCTCCTCCGGTAACGAGCGCCGTCTTATAGGGGAAACGTTCGATCAACTGTAAACACTCCTTTGCCCCTGATCTGATTTTTACTATTGGTATTCAACGAGGAAGGCGGGAGATATAGTCTTTTACTCATTTCATGGAAAATAGGCCGGGTTTCAAAGATTGCTATAAGCGTCTAATTTATAGGGTTCGGTATATACAACCATGGCTTCCATAGTTTTGCTTACATAGACTATTCCAGTCTGCCGGACAAGAGAATGCGAGGTGATGCCCATGAGAGAGAGGATCGATCGCTGCGCGGCTATGGCGAAGGCGAGCGGGAAACTATCGCTTGCGATCGTCGGTTCGACCGCGAATCGGAACAATCCGCCGTTCGTGATCGGACCTATGAAAGAGTCGGATCGGTTCGTAGGCAGCAGTTTTATAACGAGAGACCTTGAGATTTTCAAAGAGATTTGCGCGTATGCGGACGGGAAAGTCGACTACCTCTTCGTAGACATAGAAGCGAAGACGGATCCGCCGTTCGACTTTCTGGCGGAAGCGAAGGCTTGCGTGAAGGCGAGCAAGGTGAAAACGTATAAAGGCAACGATATCACGGCCCATGCCTGCGATCTCTTGATCAGCGAACTCGTCGGCGATCTCGCGGGGAAGAAAGTCGCGATTATCGGCGCGGGAAATATAGGCTCCAAGGTAGCCGTCAAACTCGTCGAACGAGGGGCGGACGTTTATATCAACCGCAGGGATCGGAACGGCGAACTGCTGGCATCCGCGATCAACGCGATGAAAACTCGCTATACGTCCGGAACGGTGTACAACGCATCCGATCCGGCCGAGGCGGCTCGCCAAGCCGACGTACTGATCGGGTTTACCCAAGGGATTCCGGCGATTACGGGGGCGATGATTTCCGCGCTCAACTCGAACGCGTTGATCGTAGACGGCGGCGTCGGAACGCTGACGGAAGGCGCGATCGCGGCGGCCAAGTCCGCGGGGTTGAGCCTCTTCCGATTGGACGTGAGAATCGCGCTGCCCTTCGTCATCGACAGCATCCTCTCGACGGAACGATTCTTGACGACCGTCGCGGGGACGTTCGCCGCCGACGGGAAGACGTACGTCGCAGGCGGCATAATCGGAAGCCGCGGCGATATCGTCGTCGAAACGATCGCCGACCTTGGGACGATCGTCGGCATCGCCGACGGGAAGGGCGGAATTCTTAAATATCGTTAGGAGTGGTTATAGGATGACGGAACGGATTCAGGGAGAACGAGTGTTTATAACCGGCGGCGCGGGGTTTATCGGGTCGACGTTGATCGGCCGGCTCATCGAACGAAATAAGGTCGTCGTATACGATAACTTCTCGCGGGACGCGATTCGGGGGAAGCCGTACGCGAACCATCCCAACCTAACCGTCGTGCAGGGCGACATTCTCAATGCGGAGCTGCTCGCCAGGTCGATGCGGGAGCAGGATTCGACGTACGTGATTCATGCGGCGGCGATCGCGGGGATCGCCTCGGTGCTCAAGAGTCCGGTGACGACGATGAAAGTGAATATGGTCGGCTCGTGCCATGTGCTCGAGGCCGCCGCCGCGCTTCGCGACTGCAAGCGGGTCGTGTGCTTCAGCACGAGCGAGGTGTTCGGTCAGATGGCGTTCCGATCGGACGAGACGAGTCCGGCGGTCATGGGAGCGGTAGGGGAAGCGAGATGGACGTACGCCGTCAGCAAATTGTCCGTCGAGCATCTGGCCTATGCGTTCTACAAGGAAACGGGGCTTCCGACGGTGACCGTCCGGCCCTTCAACGTATACGGCCCCGGGCAGGTAGGGGAAGGGGCTATCCGCGCCTTCGTTCTGCGAGCGCTGCAAGATCGTACGCTGCAAATCCATGGCGACGGAACGCAGATTCGGGCCTGGTGTTATATCGACGATATGGTGGAGGGCATTCTGTGCGCGATGACCCAAGAAGGAGCGATCGGCCAATCGTTCAATATCGGCAACCAACGGACGGTCATGACGATCTACGGTCTGGCGAACACGATCATCCGAGTGCTGCACTCTAATTCGAAGATCGAATTCGTCGAAGCGGATTCGGCGGATATCGAGCTGAGAATCCCCAATGTGGAAAAGGCTAGGGCCGTTCTTGGGTTCGAGGCGAAGGTCGGCTTGGAGGAAGGCATTCTAAGAACCGCCGAATTTTTTCGCGGGAACACGTAAGGGGGCTGGTTACGCGTGAAGGTGCTGCTTTCCCCTCACGGGATCGGAATCGGAACGCTGGCTCAGGCGCTTCGCGAGCAGGGCATGGACGCGACGGCCTGCAGCTTCAGCAACGATATTTACGCTTACTTGTCGGATATTTGTTTGAAATTGAACGAACATCCTTATCGGGAGAGAGAAGCGATTCGGAGAGCGTTCTTCGACGAAGCGAAGAGGACATACGACATTTTCCACTTTCACTTCGGGGAGACGTTGTTTCAAGACAAGAGCGATCTAAAGATTCTTAAGGGTTTAGGGAAAAAGATGGTCGTCCACCACAACGGGTCCGACGCGCGTCTGTTGTCCGTCGCCCGAAGCTTCGACAACCCGCATGTCGTCGTGAAAGAGACGTGGCCGGAAGAACGGATCCATGCCAATCTAAAGCTTCTATCGACCTACATCGACCATGCGATCGTCAACGACCACGAATTAGTGCCATACGTGAAGCCTTACTACAAGCACGTTCATGTCGTTCCGTACGCGATCGACGCGCGGCGAATATCGCCGGTCTACCCTTCCCCGGCCGCGGAGCCGTTGGTCGTTCACGCTCCGTCCCATCGGGAGATTAAGGGGACGGAGTTCGTCATCGCTGCAGTGGACCGATTGAAGCGGGAAGGCGTTCGATTCCGGTTTAAGCTGCTGGAAAATATACCGCATCATGAAGTCATGGAATGGTACCGGCAATGTACGATCGCAATCGACCAGCTTCGGATCGGCACGTACGCCAACTTAAGCATGGAAGTCATGGCCATGGGCAAACCCGTCATCTGTTATATTCGCGACGACCTGCGCCCTACGTTCCCGCCCTCGCTGCCGATCGTCAGCGCGAATCCGGATACGGTCTACCAGGTTCTCAAGGACTTGCTGCAGCGGCCTTCTGATTGGAGAGCTTTGGGCATGCAGGGGCGGCGGTACGTCGAGGACGCGCATAACTACCGGAAGGTCGCGGAGATGCTGCTCCGCATTTACCGACAGCTGTAGCGGTCGGAACGATGAAATCGAATGAAAGGAGGGACGGCCGAACCTATGAATTTGATCACGAGGCAAGCGATTCTCAGAAAATACGTACGGATGCAGCCGATCGAACGGACGTCGCCGCCGTCGAACGCCATCAAGGACAAAGTGTTGATCTCTCCCCACGGCATCGGGATCGGCACCTTGGCGCGCGCGCTGCGGGCGGGCGGCGTTCACGCGGCCGCCTGCAGCTTATACCAGGATCAGTACTCTTACCTCTCCGATATTTGTTTGAACCTGAATCAGCATCCGATGGTGCTAAGAAAAGCGATTCGGGACGCCTTCTTGGAGGAGGCGTTAGAGACGTACGACATCTTCCATTTCCGGTTCGGCGCCACCTTCACCGGAGACAAGAGAGATTTGAAGACGATGGCGGCGCGCGGGAAGAAGCTGGTCGTCCACCATTGCGGCGACGAAGCGAGAATTCTCTCGGTCGCCCGAAGCTTTAACAATCCCTATGTCCAGAGCCGGGAGGCTTGGCCGGAAGAGCGAATCCGCGCGAACATGAAGCTGCTGACGGCTTGCGTCGACCACGTCATTATTAACGATCACGAATTGCTGCCGCACGTGGAGTCCTATTACAAACGCGTTCACATCGTTCCTTACGCCATCGACGCGAAGCAGTTCAAGCCCGAGTACCCGTCCCCGAACGCGACGCCTCTCGTCGTTCATGCGCCGTCGCACCGTAGGGTGAAGGGAACGGATTTCGTCTTGAACGCCGTGGAGCGGCTGCAGAAGGAAGGACATAAGTTCCAATTTCAATTGGTGGAAAAGATGCCGCACGAACAGGCGAAGCAGCTGTACCAGAAGGCGACGATCGTCATCGACCAGCTGACGGTCGGGACGTACGCGAATTTAAGCATGGAGGCGATGGCGATGGGGAAGCCCGTGATCTGTCATATCCGGGAAGACCTTCGCGATTCGTTCCCGCCCGGGCTTCCGATCGTCGGCGCGAATCCCGACACGATCTACGAGGTATTGCGGGATGTATTGCGACGGCCGGACGAGTGGGGACGTCTGGGGGCAGCCGGGCGTCGCTACGTCGAACAGAACCATAACTACGAGAAGGTCGCTCGCATGCTGATCGATGTCTACAAACAGTTGTAACGATGCAGAGGTGAGCGCGCGGTGAAGGTGCTGCACTTGCCTTACGGAGGACAGATGGTGACGCTCTGCGCCGCCTTGCGGGACATCGGCGTGGATGCGACGGCGTGCCACTTCGAGCGGTCGAATTTCCGGTTCCAGGCAGATCTATGCCTTCATCTGCAGGACGTTCCGCCCTCCGGAAGGGAGGCCGTCCGACGGGAGTTTTTCCGCCGGGCGGCGGCGGAGTTCGACGTGTTTCATTTTCACTGCGGCCTAACGTTCTTCCCGGATCACGGCGACCTGGAGCTGCTGAAGGCGCTGGGGAAGAAGGTGGTGATGCAGCATCGCGGGTCGGACGTTCGGCGGCTCTCGATCGCCCGCGCCCTCGGCAATCCCTACGTGGAGGTGAAGACGCGCGACGAGCGTCGAATCGAAGCCGACCTGCGAAAGCTGTCCGCATGGATCGACCATGCGATCGTAGCGGATTACGAGCTGCTGCCGTACGTGCAAGATTTCTATAAAGAGGTCCATGTGATCCGTCAAGCGATTCGCTTAGAACGGTTCAAGCCGCGCTATCCTTCGATCGACGTCGAAGCGCCGCTCGTCGTGCACGCGCCGTCCCACCCGATCGTCAAGGGGACCATGTACGTCAGCAACGCCATGTGGCGCCTGGAACGCGGAGGGGTTCCCGTCCGGTATCGACTGCTGAAGAGAGTCCCGCACGAAGAGGCGATTCGCCTCTACGGGGAAGCGGATATCGTCGTCGATCAGCTGCGCATCGGCTCCTACGGCATTCTCAGCTTGGAGGGTATGGCTTTGGGCAAACCCGTCGTCTGTTACATCCGCGACGGGCTGGCCGAGACGTATCCGGAGGGACTGCCGATCGCGAACGCCGATCCGGAGACCGTCTACGACGTCTTGCGGGAGTTGATCGCAAGCCCGAAGCGGCGGCTCGAGCTAGGGCGGCAGGGCCGGGCTTATATCGAGAAGCATCATGATTCGCTCCGGATCGCGCGGCGGCTCGAGGCGCTGTACCGGCGGCTGTGACGACGGAGCGGAAGGAGAGGAGAGGAACATCTTGAGAGTAGGGGTGATCGGAACGGGTGCCATGGGAAGAAACCATGCCCGAGTGTATGCCTCGTTAGCGGAGCGCTGCCGGTTCGTCGGCGTGTACGACATGGACGCGGAGCGCGCCGCCGCCGTCGCGGCGCAATTCGGAGGCGCGGCGTTCCGCACGCTGCCGGAGCTGCTTGCGCAGGTCGACGCCGTATCGGTCGCCGTTCCGACGCCGGCGCATTACCGGGTCGGCATGGCGTGCGTCCGTCGGAACGTCCACGTCTTAATGGAGAAGCCGATTACGGAAACCGTCGGGCAGGCGAAGGCGTTGATCGAGTTGGCCCGAACGAACGGCGTCGTGCTCCAGACGGGACATATCGAATTGTTCAATCCGACGGTGCAAGCGTTGCGGGAGCTGCTGGCGGACGAAGAGATCGTCGGCATGGAGCTCCAGCGTCTGCGTCCGCTCGAGCCGCGCATGGCCCGTTCGGACGTCGTGAGCGACGCGATGATTCACGACATCTACATCGTGCATCATCTGCTGGGGAAGCGGATTCGTCATCTGTACGCGGCGGGCCGCCGGGAGGACCGGTATACCCAGCATGCGTCCGCGCTGCTCCGGCTGGAAGACGGCGCGGTCGTTCAGATGACGGCCAGCTATCTTACCGACGAGAAGGTACGGACGATTCGGGTCGTGACGAAGCGGTCGGTCATCGCGGCCGATCTATTGACGCAGCGAATCCGGTCGTCGTCCTTGAGCGAACCCGGCGAAACCCGATGGATCGACGTGCCGGACGGCGAGCCGCTGCGGTTGGAGCTGCTTCATTTCCTCGAAGCGGTCGACCGTCGTCGATCTCCGGACGTGACCGGGGAAGACGGGCTCGACGCGCTCGCCTTGGCCAACCGGATCATTCGGAAAGTGTCGGTTTCTTCTTAAAAGAGAGTATAGGAGGAGGAGGCGTTATGATGCGATTTCGCGCCGCGGGCGTGATCGGCCTTGGATATGTGGGACTGCCGCTTTCGAAACTGTTGGTGGAACACGGTATGCGCGTGACGGGCGTCGATGTGGATCCGGCGAAAATTCGAAGCTTGCAGGACGGCATCAGCTATATTTCCGACTTGAGCGACGCCGAGGTGCAGTCGTTGACGACGGGGGGACGCTTCGAGGCGGCGAGCGATTACGGCGGGTTGACGGCGGTCGAAGCCATCCTGATCTGCGTGCCGACGCCGATCCGCGAGGACGGGACGCCCGATCTGAAGTACGTGGAGCTCGCCGGCCGGCACATCGCGTCGCTGCCGCTCGCCGGCCAGCTGGTCGTGTTGGAAAGCTCCACGTACCCCGGGACGACGGAGGAGGTGCTGCTTCCGATTCTCGAAAGTCAAGGGAAGAAGCTCGGTAAGGACTTTTATCTCGCGTATTCGCCGGAGCGGATCAATCCGGGAGATCGAAGCTTCGGCCTCAGCGAGATGCCGAAGATCGTGAGCGGGGTGACCGAGGACTGCCTTCGGATGGCTAAAGCGTTGTATTCCCCGGTGTACCGGAAGGTGATTCCCGTCTCTTCTCCGCGCGCGGCGGAGATGGCGAAGGTGCTCGAGAACAGTCAACGATTCGTCAATATTTCCTTCGTGAACGAGGTCGCGAAATGCTGCGAGAAGATGGGGATCGACATTTGGGAAGTACTCGAAGCGGTGAACAGCAAACCCTACGGGAATTTGCCCTTCGCGCCGGGACCGGGGGTCGGCGGCCATTGCATTCCGGTCGACCCCTTGTATTTGCAGTGGAAGGCGGACGAAATCGGGGTCGACCTGGCGTTCATTCGCGCGGCGAAAGCGGTGAACGATTCGATGCCCGGTTATATCGCGGATCGGGTCGAGCGCTTGCTCCCGGACGCCCGGCTCGAGGGGAAATCCTTGCTCTTGATCGGTGTCGCTTATAAGAAGGACGTGAACGACCTGCGGGAGTCCAGCCCCCTTCGCGTCATGGAGATTCTGGCCGAGCGCGGGGCGCACGTGTCGTATCACGACCCGCTGGTTCCTTCCGTCTCGGTCGGCGGACGGCGATACGACAGCGTCGAGCTTACTCCGGACGCGCTGCGATCCGCGGATTGCGCGGTACTGCTGATGGACCACTCGAACCTTCCGATCGCATCGATCGTGGCCCACGCGCGGCTCGTCTTCGACACGCGGCGCGCGACCGGCGCCCTCGGCCCCGCGGATCACGTGAAGTATTTATAATAAAATCAAAGGCGAGAGCCCTGACGACAGGTTGTCAGGGCTCTCGCCTTATCTTGAGGTAACCGCGGATGGAGCGGCCGGGCAGGTTTACATCGGAAGCGGCGTAGGCGTCGGAGCCGGATAGCCGGCATCGGCGTACTTCGCGTCGATCGTCTCGCGAATCTCCTTCAAGGAGAGGCCTTCCTTCTTCAGGACGGCCGCTTCCACGGCGATCTCGATGCAGACGGCGCAGCGCGTGCCGTGGTCGTCCCAGACGACGGCGCCGTCTTCTTTCGCCTCGGCGACGAAGCAGTTCAAGTTGCTGCGATGCCCGGCGCTCTCGCCGCAGCCGCAGTAGCAAGGGATCGACGCAAGCACGTCGATGCTGTGACCGGCGATCAGATACGCGTTCCGAATCGCCTGCGGTTGTTCGTCCAAGAAAGAAGGGAGCGTCTCGAAGGACGCGGTCGCTTCCTGTAAGTCTCCGTTGGCGGCATGACGGGAGTCGTGCGCATGCTCGTCCGATGCCGCGCCGCCCGAGCAGCCGGCGATCGCCAGCGATGCCAAGATCGGCAGCGCGGCGGCTTTCTTCCAATTCATCGTTCATCCTCCAACATAGGTTCGATATGGATATGGACGTTGGATACGTCGTGTTTCTCGTTGATTTTCGCTTCGATCCGTTCCGTGATCGCATGGCTCTCGATGACGGACAGATGCGGATTGACCGTCACCGTCACGTCCACATACGTCTGGTTGCCGAGCGCGCGCGCCTTCAAGTCGACGATCCCCTTCACGCCTTTCGTGGAGCCGATCGTCTTCTTGATTTCTTGGAGCTTCTCGTCGTCGAAGCCGTCCGTGAGCGAATGCGTCGCATCCCTGAAGATGTCCCACGCGGTCTTGCATATGAGCGCGCCGACGACGATCGCCGCGAACGGGTCCAACCACGGCATGCCGTATTGGGCGCCGAGGATGCCGACGAAGGCGCCGACGCTGACGAGCGCGTCGGAACGGTTGTCTTGCGCCGCCGCCCGCACCGCCTGGCTGTTGATCCGTTCGGCGATGCGTCGATTATATAAGAACACCGCGTACATCACAACCGCGCACGCGAGCGCCGTCCATGCCGCGAGCGGATCCGGCGCCGCCTGCGCGGGCCGGCCGAGCTTCGTCGCCGAGTCGAACAACACCTGGAGCCCGACGGCCGCCATCAAGAACGACGCGATCAGCGCGGCGACCGTCTCGGCGCGGTAATGGCCGTACCGGTGATCTCGGTCGGCGGGCTTCCGGGAGATGCGCAGCCCGATCAACACCGCGACGGAGGCCGCGATGTCGGTCACATTGTTCCAGCCGTCCGCGGCCAGCGCTTCCGAGCCCGCGGTAAATCCGATCAGCAGCTTGCAGGCCGAGAGGACGGCATAGGCGAAGATGCTGAGCCAGACGCCCCTCTCCCCGGTCCGAGTATCTCTGTATGATGTATCCACCGTCGTCCGCTCCCACCCGTTCGAAAAAAATTGTCTCCCCATCATACTTCGCTCACCTCGGGTGGGTCTAGAGAAACAGTGTTGACCCGCGCGCAGAAAGCAGGGGACAAACAACAAAGTTGCCCGGGGTCAAAGAAGGTCGATAACAAATCCGCATTTGACCGGCGGGAGCTGCGCGAGGAGCTGCTGCCGCGGGTATGGGCGATTTTACGGTTGCTGCGCATGAAACGGAACGGGGAAGAACCGCCGAGGGAACGGGAGTAACCCGTTTCTTCGGCGGTTCATTGTTTAAGCGGTCGATGCGGCATGGCCGACTTGTCCGCCGCCATGCTCGCTATATTTGCTTGCGGAGGAACGCCTCGAGCAATTCGGCGACGCTGAGCTCGCCGAGCTCGGCGGCGATTCGGTCCGCCTTCGTCTGTTTCCGAATGGACCCTTCGAGAACGATCTGAACTTTAAGTTCTTTATCGAGCAGAACGGAAATAACCTCCAACGAATTGGACAGCAGCCCGACGACGACCGCGAGCTGCTGCGGCGTGAGCTGAGGCTTCGAGGGCTTCTTCTTACCGTTGCCTTTGCCGTTCCCGTTTCCATTTCCGTTCCCATACCCGTTCCCGTTCTTTTTCGTTCCGTTCCCGTTCCCCGGTTTGCGCACGACCTCCCCCGCCCTTGGTTACACGATGACCGTATCGGTGACGTCCACATCGTCATCATCCTCGCCGATGCCCATGACGAGGGAAGAGACGACGACGGCTATGACAATGATCGTAATGATCCTTTTCTTCTCCTCATCGCTCATCCGCATTCACCTGCTGCTTGTCGTGGGTAGTGAATCGATATCATCTTATGCTCGGGGAATGAAAGAGGTGAGCGCCGACGGAACTTGCCCGCGAGTCTTGGGAATGTCATAAATATGCACGGGGATGCAATTGTGACCTTCGCCTCTTATGTGGTAAAATTATAAGGCTACCTTATATTTAACCACATTTACGGAGATGGAGGGATGAGATGGCTGTCCGAATGAACCCGATGCTTCGTTCCCTTCAGATGATATTATTTTTTATTATATTCGTATTTGCGCCTTTGTCCTCGGTAATGCTACAGGAAGAGCATCTTCAAAAATCCGCGGAATTGGCGCACGGGCACCCGATGGACGCGCATGTCGTCGATAAGCAACTCCCCTTACGGCAGAAGATGCTGTCGGCTCCTCTTATGTATTTCCTGTTTATCGTCTTATCCTTCGAGTCGTTAGCAGTCGGCTGCCGCATGTCTCTTTATCGATATCCCGATATTTTCCTGCTTCGGAAGATCATTCTGCTGCGCCCTATAAAGTTTACCTCGACTTACGTGGATGTCTCCTTCGTCAAGTGACGGAAGTTACGCGCTCTCGGATAAAGAAGGAGGAATTAACATTGTATGGATCATATGATCTTTGAAGTCGGTACGGCCATGCTGCTCGTCGCGATCGCGTCGCTGCTTGCCGGCAAACTGAAGTTTTCCATCATCCCTTTCTTGATCATCCTCGGGATGGTCGTCGGTCCGCATGCGCCGCAGATCGGCATTTTCGACTTCACCTTCATCGAAAGCCAAGAAGTCATCTCGTTCCTCGGACGCATCGGGGTGCTCTTCTTGTTATTTTATATCGGACTCGAGTTCTCCGTATCCAAGCTGGTCAAGTCCGGCCGGAACATCGTCTTCGGGGGAACCGTATACGTCGCCCTCAATTTCGTCATCGGGCTCGCGTACGGGTTCCTGACCGACTTTCCGCTGTACGAGACGCTGATCATCGCCGGGATGTTGTCCGTATCTTCCACGGCGATCGTAGCCAAGGTTCTCGTCGACCTGCGACGCACGGGCAACGCGGAGACCGAATTGATTCTTGGAATGATCCTGTTCGACGACTTGTTCCTCGCGGTCTTCCTGTCGATCATGTCGGGATTGCTGCTTGGCGGCGCGACGTCCATCGGCGGCGTCCTTCTGTCGGTAGGAATCTCCATGGGATATATGCTCTTGTTCTTTATTATCGCGAGGAAGGGCACGCCCTTGCTCAATAAGCTGTTAAATATTTCGTCGAACGAAATATTCATTATCGTCGTATTCGCTTCGTTGTTCTTCATCGCCGGGTTCTCGGAGAAGCTGCACGTCGCGGAGGCGATCGGAGCGCTGCTGTTCGGCCTGGCGTTATCGGAGACGGAGCACAGCAAGCGGATCGAGCATCTCGTCGTTCCGTTCCGCGACTTCTTCGGCGCGATCTTCTTCTTCAGCTTCGGTCTCGGGATCGACCCGCTTACCTTAGGCGACGCCGCATGGCTTGCGATCGGGGCGGTCTTGCTGACGATTTTGGCGAACGTGGTGTCCGGCATGATCGCGGGCCGGAAGGCCGGTCTTTCCCACAAGGCGTCGACCAATATCGGATTGACCGTCATGGCGCGCGGGGAGTTTACGATTATCGTGGCGAACCTGGGCCTCTCCGCGGGGTTGATGCCGCTGTTGAAGCCGTTTTCCGCATTGTACGTATTAATCCTGGCGATCCTCGGACCTTTATTGGCAAAAGAATCGAAGCCTATATATAATGGCTTAAACAAAGTGTTCCGTTGGAGCAAGCCGCAAGAGAAGGTTAAAAACCCAGGCTGAGTTGGAAATGGAGGATGTGTAGAAAATGAGTACGATTCGCGAATCGGATCTGCCCGGTATCGGTAAAAAGTTCCAGGTAGAGACCAGATCTGGAGATAAAATCGTAATCGTGATCCATGACGACGGAAGAAGAGAAATTTATCATTTCGAGGACGACGATCCGGAAGAGACGATCTCGCAAGTGACATTGGAGGACGAGGAAGCGAGACAGATCGCGGCCATCATCGGCGGGATGAATTACAAGCCGAAGGCGCTGGAGACGATCGAAGTTTCGCTGGAAGAGCTCGTTATCGAATGGAGCAAGGTGGAATCGCACTATAAGAGCGTGGGCAAGACGATCGCGGAGCTGCAGGTACGGCAGCGGACGGGCGCTACGATTCTGGCCATCGTGGAGAAGCAGAAGCAGAAGATCAATCCGGGACCGGACGATCGTCTGGAGGCCGAGACGACGGTCGTCATGGCGGGCGAGCGGAAGCAAATCAAGCTGCTGAAGGATTTGTTGATGAACGGGTAACGGGAGGAACGAAGAGGAGGGATGGCATGCACCCTTGGCGCAGCGACGGGAGACGGAAGCGGGACCCGCTGCGTTTGGCGGCCTCGATCTTCGCCGCCGTCGTCGGCTGCTTCCTGATCGCCGCGGGGCTGGAGCTGTTCTTGCGTCCGAACCGCGTCGCCCCCGGGGGCATCGCAGGCGTGTCGGTTCTGGCTTCTCACGTCACGGAGATGAAGATCAGTCTATGGCTGTTCTGCTTGAATCTCCCGTTCGTTCTATATCGGAGGAAATACGTCGCGCGCGGTCCGCTTGCGATCGCGCTGCCGCTCGTCGGCGTCGGGGCGTTCGCGTATGTACTGCATCCCGTGTCCGCCCTGGTCGAAGAACCGCTCATGGGGGCGCTCGGAGGCGGCGTATGCCTCGGTCTCGGCATCGGCATGATTTTGCGTCAGGGCGGACGGTTCGACGAAGCGGAGACGGCCGTCAAGCGGCTGCCGTCTTTGCGGAACGCCGATACGGTCGTATTCGTCGTCAATCTGTCGATTTTAGCGGCGGCGGGGCTGATCTTCGGAGCGAAGCAAGCGATCTATTCGGTCCTCGCGCACGCGTTGGCGTATATGATGGTGGAGGTCGGATTTTCCGGCATGTCGCCGTATCGCCGCATTCTGGTGCGAAGCCGGAAACTCCCGTCGATCCAACGCGCTACGAAATACGCGTGCGGCGTGCAGTGGATCCCGACGGACGAGGAGCATTCGGCGATGTGCGTCGTGCATCGCTCGGACGCGGCGCGGGTTCGGCGTCTGCTGCGGGAGCTCGACGGCGAGGTGCAGATGGTCGGCAACCTCGAACATGCTAGAGAGACGATCGTATAAGCGTTCGTCGTTCGGCGAGGCGTTCAAGGCCCGCTCTTCGGAGCGGGTCTTTTTATGCCCGCAAGGCCACGAAATAAAATTCACTTGATTACTAAAAGTAACGTATATACAATTAGTCATGTGGTTATCCACGATTCTTGAATCGCGATATCGCAAAAGGAGGAACAGTAATAATGGCAAACGTAAAAATCGGCATCATTCTCGGCAGCACGCGGCAAGGACGCGTCAGTCCGCAAGTCGGACAATGGGTGAAGGGAATCGCGGACCGGCGGGGGGACGCGGAGTACGAAATCGTCGATATCGCCGAATACGAGCTGCCCTTCCTCGGAACGACCGACGGCAGCGAGCCGGGCATCAAGGCATGGTCCGAGAAGCTGGCGAGCTTGGACGGATTCGTCTTCATCGTATCGGAATACAATCACAGCATCTCGGGGGCGCTCAAGAACGCGCTCGACCTCGCGCGCCAAGAGTGGAACGACAAAGCGGCGGGCATCGTGAGCTACGGCTCGACCGGCGGCGCGCGCGCCGCCGAGCATCTGCGGGGCATTCTGGGCGAGTTGAAGGTGGCCGACGTGCGGACGCATCCGACGTTGAATTTGTTTACGGACTTCGAGAACTACAGCGTGTTTAAGCCGGCCGCGCTGCACAACGACAACGTCAACGCCATGTTGAGCGAAGTCGTCGCTTGGAGCGGCGCGTTGAAGACGCTTCGGTAATCCCCGAAAGAAATAAGAGGAAAGCCCCGGTTTCGCGTCGCAAGCGCGCAGTCCGGGGCTTTCCTATTCGCTGATTCACGCTATCGCTCGGTATTGCCGCGCCTCAGGTACGCATACGCTTGGTTCAGAAGGCGGACCAGCTGCTCGCTCTGCTCCTTGCCCAAGTGGTCGACCAATCCGCCGAAGGTGGCCCTTATATCCTTCATCGCTTTCTCGGCGAGCCCGACCCCTGTATCCGTTAACGTAATTTCCGAGCTTCTTCGATCTTGCGGGTGCGCGGACCGCTGGATGTATCCGCTCTTGATCAAGCCGTTGACGATCTGCGTCACGGTCGGCGAGGTCACCTGAAGCATCTTGCTCAGCTCGGACACCGTCGTCTTCGGCTCGCCTTGATCGGTCCGTTCTTTAATGAGCAGGAGGACGCGCAGCTCGCTCGCTTTCACGCCCCACCGGGTCGTCTTCCGCCAGTCCGCCTTCGATAAGTTGGAGAACGCGTTGATTAATGAAGTAACTTCGTCATGAGAAGCTGAATACACTGTTTCGTCTCACCGCCGATACATGTTCCGCAGGATGAGACTAATGATAATGAAAGCGGATGAAAAGGTCAATGACCGACGCCGCGGCGCCGAACGGGGGAAATAGTTGTTGCTATCTCCGTACCGAACCTCTATGATAATACATAGGTTGCCTACCTAAATAGTTTGGACATAGAGAAGAAAAGAGGTATCGGAATGGAGCACCTGACGCAAAAACAAAAAGTGACGATTATGATCGCGTTGATGGCCTCGATGTTTTTCGCCGCCATTAACCAGACGCTCGTCAGCACCGCTATGCCTAGAATCATCGCCATGCTCGGAGGCATGGAATATTATTCTTGGGTCATTATGATTTATATGCTCGTCTCTACGGTCGCGACGATTCTGGTCGGGAAGCTCTCGGACCTCTACGGACGGAAGCCGTTCCTGCTGTTCGGAATCGTGGTGTTCATGGTCGGGGCGTTCCTTACGGGCTTGTCGACGAACATCTTCCAGATGATCGCGTACCGCGGCATCCAAGGTTTAGGCGGCGGGGTGCTGATGGCGGTCACGACGATGGCCGTGGGCGACCTGTTCGCGCCTCGCGAGCGGGCGAAGTGGACCGGATTGATGATGGGCATCTTCGGACTGTCCAGCGTCATCGGACCGACCTTAGGCGGCGTCATGATCGACCATATGGATTGGCATTGGCTGTTCTGGGTATTCCTGCCGCTCGGCTTCGTCGCCTTCGCGATGATCTGGCGCATGTTCCCGAAGAAGACGGATGTGAAGAGCGTATCGATCGATTACGCGGGATCTCTCGTGCTATCGTTATGTATCGTCGCGTTGCTGCTCGGCTTCTCCTGGGCGGGGACGAAATACGATTGGGTTTCGTTCGAAATTCTCGGCTTGTTCGCCGCGGCGATCGTCCTCGCCGTCGTTCTCGTCTTCATCGAGCGGAAAGCGGAAAATCCCGTCATGCCTTTATCCTTGTTTAAGAACGGCATCGTGAACGTCTCCAACGGGATCGGCTTCCTGATGAACGCGGGCATGATGGGCGCGATGGTGTATATCCCCTTTTTCGTGCAGGGCGTCGAAGGATTCACGCCGACGCAGTCCGGCTTCGTCAACATGCCGATGACGATCATGATGATCGTCATGAGCGCGCTCGTCGGCCGTTGGATGTCGAAGACGGGCAAGTATAAGCTGTACGCCGTCGGCGGCGTGTGCTTGATGATCGCCGGCATGGGGCTCATGATGTTTATGGACAATATCGCGATGGCCGTGCTCAGCATGTGCGTCTTCGGCCTTGGTCTCGGGTTATGTATGCCGGTGTTCACGCTCGTCGTGCAGAACGCGGTCCCGATGACGCAGCTCGGCGTCGCGACGGCGTCCGCCACCTTGTTCCGGAACTTGGGCGGCACGATCGGCATCGCGGTGTTGGGCTCCGTCATGAACACCGCGCTCTCGCGAAACTTGAAGGACGCGATGGCGTCGCAAGAAGGGGTGGATCTGACGAAGCTCGACCCGCAGACGGCCGAGAGCGTAACGCCGTTCCTGAATCCGCAAATTTTGCTCGATCAGCCGAAGCTGCAGTCGATTATGGCCTCTCTGCCGGCGGAGATGCAGCCGTTGTTCGAGCGGCTGACCGCGATGCTGCGCGCCGTCTTGGCCGACACGTTGTCCACCGTGTTCATGTCCGGCGCCGCCTTGTTGGTCGTGGCGCTCGCGCTCGTCGTTTTCTTGAAGGAAATCCCGCTGCGTTCGGCGCAGAAGGGTCCGGAAGCCGCCGAAGCGCCCGCGCCGCAAGAAGGAAGAAAGCTTGCGACGCAGGAGTAGGACCAAGGGAATGGTTTCATCGCGAAGGCGGCCGGTCGCACGATCGGCTGCCTTCGTCGTTTCGCGTGCATGGAAATGGGAAGGATGAAGAGGAAGGTCTTTGATTATTTATGGGTCGGACAAGGCGAAGCGCGGGACTACGAGATTACGAAACGAGGACACGATATGCAAACAAGACAAAAACGACATGCGGTTGTAAAGAAGGTTTTACGAGGACTCGCCGTGATCGTCGGAGCATTCATTACGGCCTACGGACTCGAAGCCGTATTAATTCCGAACAACGTATCCGACGGCGGCGTGACGGGTCTAAGCATCGTCGGGTCGCAGCTGATCGGACTGCCGTTAGGACTTTTAATCGCGGTTTTTAATATTCCGTTTATATTCCTAGGATATAAGCAAATCGGAAGGAGCTTTGCGGTATATTCCGTGCTCGGCATCGCCTCGCTGGCCGTCGGCACTGCCGTTATGCATCACATATCGCCCATCGTCGAAGGCGACACCCTGCTGGTAACCGTCGTCGGCGGCATTATTATCGGCTTCGGAATGGGTCTGGCTTTACGGAATGGCGGGGCATTAGACGGGATCGATATGTTAGCCGTGCTGCTTTCTAGAAAATTGCCGTTCGGCACCAGCGATCTCATCTTATTCCTGAATTTGTTCGTGTTTATCGTCGTCTCGACCGTCTTCGGTCTTCAAGGGGCGATATTGTCAGGTATCGCTTACTATATTGCCTCTAAAGTGGTTCATATCGTCGAGGAAGGTTTAAGCGGCGCGAAAACGTTCAAAATCATTACCAGACATCCCGAAATCATGGTGGAGACCATTCGCGACCGCTTAGGGCGCGGCGCTACATATAATCTCGTGGAAGGCGGATATTCCAACGAACAATTCAAAGAAATCACTTGCGTGATTAACCGGTTGGAAGAAAGTAAAATGAAGGAAATTATTCAAGAGATTGACCCGAACGCCTTCATCGCAGTGTACGACGTCGCCGAAGTGAAAGGCGGAAATTTCAAGAAGCACGACATTCACTAGAAATAAACGACGAACGCAAGAGTCGCTGCCAATGCAGCGGCTTTTTTTAGCATCGATTCGCTTCGATAGTCGGCGGCGTTCGCGGGGGCGGCGAAGGCGGAGATACGAGACTTTTTTTACTCCGTTATCCATTTTCTACTACTTGCGTCCGATCCATTGAATGCGCCGGCCGGATTCGTTAATGTATTGGGCGAAACGAAACGAAACGCGAATGCGGAGCGGGAGCGATCGGCGGCCGGTTTGGTTTCAGTTTTTATATTGTTTGTTATTATTTAATCTTGAATACTCTTGTAATATTGAATTTTGTTATTTATTATTATCAAATATAAGTTGTTATCTGCGGGTTTATGTCATAACGTGGTTTTATAAGAGCGAATGATAACAAGGGGTAAATACCGATCGAGGAAGGTGTAAACGCTTACGAAGTTTCGCCGAACCACTAGAGAGAAAGGGGAATTGTCATGCTGCCGAAGAGCACTGAATCGCTGAACCATCTCCTCCGCCCGTTCCGCAATCGGAGCAATTACGAATTTATGAATCCGGACCCGGACGAGAGGCCTCGGCCGGAAGAGTTCTCTCCCCGGAGGACGGCGAAGCACGGTCGATGCATTGTCGTCGAGGACCTGGCGGCCCGGGAAGGCGCCGCCGTTACCGAGTCGGACGCTTCGTGGGCGAGACTCGGTACGCTGTTGGAAGAAGTGGCGGAGACGAAGGGGACGGTCTTCGCGCACGGCGACCGGATGTACGGCATCTGCATGTTCGGCGCCGAGGACGAGATGAGCGAGAAATCGATCGTAGCGTTCGCATGGTTTTTGACTTCCTTTATTCGTAAGCTCACCTCGCTGCAGGTAAGGATCGGAATCGGCCCGTTGATCTACTCTTACGCCGATATGAACCGGTCGATCAACGCGGCGATTCGTACGTTGGAAGTGCCCCCGCGGGTCGATCGGGGCCATGTCCTCCTGTACGCGGAGAGCGAGAGCGGCGCGCTGTTGGATCAGGTCAAGCGCTTGGTAGAGGAGACGTATGCGGAGACGGACTGTTCCCTGAAGCGAATCGCCAAGGAATTGTTCGTAAACTCGGCTTATCTAGGGCGGATGTTTAAAGAAAAGGAAGGCGTCTCGTTCAAGGATTACTTGAACCGCGTGCGAATGGAGAAAGCGAAGGAGCTGCTGAGCTCCTCGGATATGAAGGTGTACGAAGTCGCGTTTGCCGTCGGGTATCGCGAAGTGGACTGGTTTTATAAGAAGTTCAAAGCGTGCACGGGCATGAGCACGCAGGAGTATAGGTCCGCGCGACAGTATAATTCGTAAGGTAAAATATAACACTACATCCGGTTGTTGGAATTGTTTGCCCGACTTATACTGAGGCACAGCAAGTTATTTCACTTCAGTATAGGGGGAACGGACATGAACACGAACAAGTCGGCTGTAACGTTGTTGTTGGCCTTCGTCATGGCCTTCATGGCGGCGTGCAGCGGCGGCGGCGCGACGTCGGGGACGGATCCGGCGGAGGAGGCGGCGCCGGCGGAGAAACCCGCCGAGCCGGAACCGGTCGAGGAAGAGCCGGCCGAGGAGCCCGCGGAGGACGCGGCGGCCGGGACGTCCGACGAATTCGCGATGGATTTCGACCTGGGCGGTCGGGAAATCAAAGTCACGGCATGGTGGGACATCAAGTTCGAAGGCGATCATCCCGACGTCGTCGCGATCCGCGAGAACATCGACGAGCTGCAGAAGAAACACAACTTTACTGTCAGCTTCGTGACGACGCCGTACGACAAGATGGTCGAGCAATTCACGAGCTCGGTCATGGCCGGCGAGCCGTTCGCGGACGTCGTGCGCCTCGAGCGCAGAGCGGCGTTCCCGGGCCTCGTCACCTCCGGCATGATGACGCCGCTGAACGACATTATGGACGTCGACGGCCCGCAAGGGGCGTTCATCCCGGAGCTGCTGAAGACCCAGGTCGCTACCTTCAACGGCAAGCTGTGGGGCTTCGAGCGCAGCTACACCGACTTTTCCGGCATCTACTATAACAAGAATCTCTTGAAGGACCTCGGGATCAAGGATTTGCACGAATACGTCGAGGAAGGAAACTGGACGTGGGATACGTTCATGGAAGTCGCGAAGCAAGCGGTGCAAGGCGGCAAGAAGGGGTACACGGGCAGCAAGACGACCCTGACCTCGCTCGCGGTCGTCTCGAACGGCGGCAACTACATGGACCTCGAGACGGGCAAGGAAATGCTGACCGACCCGCGCACGTTGGAAGCGTTCTCATTCGTGCAAGAGATGTATAAGTCGGATGCCGGCGATTTCGAAGGCGACATCAAACAGAAGTTCACGAAGGGCGAAGTGCTCATGATCGGCGGCGTGCAATGGGAAGGCGAGGCGTACATGAACGAGCTCGGCTTCGGCGGACTCGGCTTCGTGCCGTTCCCGCTCGGACCGCAAGGCACGGAATTCAAATCGATCTCGAATCCGCCGAACTTCTGGGTCATCCCGAAGGGCGTCAAGGACGCCGACAAGATCGTCTACCTCATGGATAAGATTTGGGACATCGAAAGCACGGAGGAGTATCCGAACCAGAACCGTCTGGAAGCGTATTTCGCCGATGAGAAGGATATCCAAGCGGCGATTCAGATGGGGCAGTCACCGGCGTATACGGTCGTCGACAACATCTACATTTTCCCGACGTTCGAAATTTATAAGCTGCTCGATCAGCTGACGATCGAGATGCTCGCCCCGGC
This sequence comes from Paenibacillus antri, assembly GCF_005765165.1. Lineage (NCBI taxonomy): Bacteria > Bacillati > Bacillota > Bacilli > Caryophanales > Paenibacillaceae > Paenibacillus > Paenibacillus antri. The sequence continues at coordinate 54,023 of NZ_VCIW01000012.1, forward strand.
GACCATCGCGGAACAGCATAAGCAAGTGCTGCAAGCGGCGATCGACGACGCTTTGAAGCAGCCATAAGCCGTTCTTCGAACCGAATAGCCGACAACTACGGGAAGGGTAGCTTGTCGGCTTTTCTTTTCATGCTCGAGCGGTTCTCCATTAGATTCTTATGCTGAAGAAGGTGAGCAGCGCAATGGTCGGTATGTTGAAAAGAAATCGCGGTCTCCTGCTGACGGCGGCGGCCGGGGCGGTCTTGATCGCCTGGTTCCTTGGGGGCGATCGGCAGGCCGCGTCCGACGGGAACCTGGTGAACCTCGAGGCGCTTCAGTCGTTCGCGGAGAACAGCTACCAAAATTACCTTCTCGCTCACGGCGCGTCGCCGAGACCGGATGCGCGCGTCGTGGTGGAGGGAGAGTCGTATCTCAAGGCGGAGGGAGGCCGGGTATCCGTCGAGAAGAACTACGAAGGGACGGACGGGGAAGCGGTCGTCACCGACGAAACGGGGAGCGTCACTTGGCGCTTTCAGGTGGAGGAGGAGGGGCTGTATCACATCGGCGTCCGGTATTTCCCGGTCGAGGGCAAGAGCTCCGCGATCGAACGCATGGTCTTGATTAACGGCGCGCTGCCGTTCCAAGGGGCGGATTCGCTCATTCTGGATCGGGTGTGGAAGGATGAAAGCCAGGAGACGAAGCGGGACAACCGAGATAACGATCTCCGGCCCGGCCAAGAGGAGTTCAGATCGTGGCGGGAGACGGTACTGAAGGATTCGAACGGGCTGAACGAGGAGCCGTTCCTGTTTTATTTTCCGAAGGGCGAGAATGAGTTGACCTTCGTTTCGCTGCGCGAACCGATGGCCATTGATTACATAGAGCTTCACCGGCAGGAAGCGATTCCTACGTATGAAGAGGCGAAGCGGGAGTACGAGCGGAACGGCCTCGCAGCCGCGAAGGACGCGTTCGTCAAGGTACAGGCGGAGAAGGCCGCGTACAAGTCGTCCCCGACGCTGTATCCGATTCCGGATCATACGAGCCCTTCCGTGGAGCCTTACAGCATCTCGAAAATACGGATGAACGCCATCGGAGGACTCAACTGGCGGCTGCCCGGGGAGTGGATCGAGTGGGAGATCGAAGCTCCGGAAGACGGCCTCTACCAGATCGCCTTCAAGGCAAAGCAAAATCAGGTTCGAGGGACGTACTCCAACCGGAAACTGTATATCGACGGCCGCGTGCCGTTCAAGGAAGCGGAGAGCATCCCGTTTTATTACGACGCGAACTGGCGGTTGCAGGTCGTCGGCGACGGGAACGAACCGTATTTGTTCCACCTGACGAAGGGCGCGCATCGGCTGAAGCTGGAGGTCAGTCTCGGCGACGTGACGCCGCTCATTCGAACGGTGGAGTCGAGCGTGCTCGAGCTGAACGCCGCGTACCGCAGCATTCTAATGATCACGTCGGCTACGCCGGACCCATATCGGGACTACCAGCTCGATCGGCGCATTCCGGGCATGGTCGAGACGTTCGCGGAGCAAAGCGACGTGCTCTACACGGTCGCGGAGCGGCTGCGGGCGATTACGGGGGAGAAGAGCGATAAGACGGCCGTGCTGTATACGATGTCCCGTCAGCTGAGGGAGATGGCGGACGATCCCGATACGGTCGCTCGGCGGCTCGACCAGTTCAAGATCAATATCGGCTCGCTCGGATCCTGGCTGCTCACGATTCGCGAGATGCCGCTGTCGCTCGACTATGCGGTCGTCGCCTCGCCCGACCGGCCGCTGCCGAAGGCGGAGAAGCCTTGGTACGCGAAGCTCGGACACGAAGCGGGATCGTTCTTCTATTCGTTCGTCGAGGACTACAATACGATCGGCAGCGCGGGCGAAGAAGGGCAGGACAGCGTGACGGTCTGGATCGGCACGGGGCGCGACCAGGCGCAGGTCATGAAAGAGATGATCGACGACAGCTTTACGTCTCGAAGCGGCATCCATATCGACTTGAAGCTGGTCGACATGAGCACGCTGCTCTCCGCGACCCTCGCCGGCCAAGGGCCGGACGTGGCGATGCAGATCGGGAACGCCGACCCCGTCAACTACGCGATGCGGAACGCGTCGTACGACGTCGGCCGGTTCCCGGATTACGAGGAAGTCGCGTCTCGGTTCCGCGACAGCGCGATCGCGCCGTACCGGTTCGACGGGGGCGTCTATGCGCTGCCCGAGCAGCAGACGTTCAGCATGCTGTTTTATCGCAAGGACGTCTTGGCGGAGCTCGGACTCGATATCCCGGATACGTGGGAAGACGTCTACGAGATGATTCCGGAGCTGCAGAAGCGGCATATGGAATTCGGCCTGCCGATCCAAGACCCGCAAGCGACGATGGTGCCGAACGAGACGTTCGCCATGCTGTTGTTCCAGAACGACGGCAGGTTCTACTCCGAGGACGGGGCGGACAGCTTGCTGGACGAAGAAATTTCGATGCAGGCGTTCCAACGATGGTCCGATTTCTACACGAGCTATAAGTTTCCGCTCACGTACGACTTCATGAACCGGTTCCGGCTCGGGGAGATGCCGATCGGCATCGCGGCGTATACGACCTACAATACGCTGACCGTCGCAGCGCCCGAAATTCGCGGTCTGTGGGATTTCACGGTCGTGCCGGGCACGCCGGAGGCGGACGGGACGGTTCGCCGCGACGTCGCGAGCGGAGGCACGGCGGTCATGATGCTGGAGTCCGCGGAAAACAAAGACGCCGCGTGGGAGTTCATGAAATGGTGGACGGAGAAGGACACGCAGGTTCGCTTCGGCCGCGAGATGGAAAGCCTGATGGGCGCGGCGGCGCGGTACCCGACGGCGAATACGGAAGCGCTGAAGGAGCTGCCGTGGCCGGTGAAGGATTACCGGAACCTCGAAGCGCAGTGGGAGTGGGTGCAGGGCATCCCCGAGGTGCCGGGGGGCTACTTCACGGGCCGCCATCTCGATAACGCGTTCCGCAAGGTGGTCAACCAGGGGGAAAACCCGCGAGAAGCGTTGTACGACCACGTGCTGACCATTCAGAACGAGATCGATCTGAAGCGCAGCGAATTCGGGCTGCCGTCCGAAACGGAGGTGCCGTAACTATGCAGCAGACCCGTAATCGTGCGGCGATCCGGGAGCCGCAGCCGGCTCCCGTCCGTCCGACGCTTCCGCCCTTGCTGCACCGGATGAAGCTCGCCAAGCACTCGTACATTTTGATGGGCCCTTATATGATTTTGTTTTTCCTGTTTACGGTGCTGCCGGTCGCGCTGTCGATGCTGGTCAGCTTTACGTACTTCAATCTGCTGGAGTTTCCGCAATGGGTCGGCTGGCGCAATTACACCCGCTTGCTGCTCGAGGACGACGTGTTCCTGATCGCGATCAAGAATACGTTCTTGTTCGCCTTCGTCACGGGGCCGGTCAGTTATCTCGCCTGCTTCCTCTTCGCTTGGCTCATCAACGAGCTGTCGCCGAAGATCCGGGCGTTCATGACGCTGGTGTTTTACGCGCCTTCGATTTCCGGGAACATCTTCTTCATCTGGCTCATTATGTTTTCGGGCGACAGCTACGGGTACGTCAACGGCTTCTTGATGCGGACCGGGTTCATTCTGGAGCCGATCCAATGGCTGCAGAACGAACAATACGTACTGTGGATCGTCATGCTCGTGCAGCTGTGGCTGAGCCTCGGCGTCAGCTTCCTCGCGTTCATCGCGGGGCTGCAGTCGATCGACCGCACGCTGTTCGAGGCGGGCGCCGTAGACGGCGTTCGCAACCGCTGGCAGGAGCTCTGGTACATTACGCTGCCGGCGATGCGGCCGCAGCTGCTGTTCGGCGCCGTCATCCAGATCACGTCCTCCTTCGCGATCGCGGAGGTGTCGATCGCGTTGGCCGGCTTCCCGAGCGTCAATTACGCGGCGCATACGGTCGTCACCCACTTGATGGATTACGGTTCGATCCGCTTCGATATGGGGTACGCGTCGGCGATCGCCACCGTGCTGTTCGGCATCATGGTCGGCAGCAACATGCTGGTCCAGAAGCTTCTTAGGAAAGTGGGGGAATAAGCGCATGAGAGCCGTCATTTCCGTACGGCCGGGGAAGCGGTTGAATCGCTCGCCGCTCGGGGATCTGTTTCTGTTTTTATTCCTGGGCGCGTTCGGGGCCTTCATGGTCATTCCCCTGGTGTATACGATCAACAACGCCTTCAAGCCGCTGGACGAATTGTTTCTGTTTCCGCCGAAATTTTTCGTCCGCAACCCGACGATGGACAACTTCTTCGACCTGTTCCATCTCATGGCGGAATCGTGGGTGCCCTTCTCTCGGTATGTGTTCAACACGGTGTTCATTACGGCCGTCGGCACCGTCGGGCACGTCGTGCTGGCTTCGGCGGCCGCCTACCCGCTCGCGAAGCATAAGTTTCCAGGGTCTAGACTGTTGTTTACGGTCGTGGTGTTGTCGCTTATGTTTTCGCCCCACGTCACGTCGGTGCCCAATTACGTGATCATGTCGTGGCTCGGCTGGATCGACAGCTACGCGGCCATCATCGTGCCGGCGTTCGCCGCCTCGCTAGGACTGTATCTCATGAAGCAGTTCATGGAGCAAATTCCCGACGCGCTGTTGGAGGCGGCCAAGATCGACGGGGCCAGCGAATACCGGATTTTCTGGCAGATCGTCATGCCGCTCGTGAAGCCCGCCTGGCTGACGCTGGTCATTCTGCTCTTCCAGATGCTGTGGGGCACGAACGGCGGCAATTTCATCTACAGCGAAGAGCTCAAGACGATGAACTATGCGCTGGGCCAAATTCTGGCCGGCGGCATTGTGCGCGCGGGGCCGGGGGCGTTCGTGGCGCTGCTTATGATGAGCGTGCCGATTACGATCTTCGTCGTCTCGCAAAGCAATATTATCGAGACGATGGCCAGCTCGGGGATGAAGGAGTAATGCAGATGAAGAGAATCGGCACATTCCGCATGCTCAAGCTGACCGTCGCCATGGCGCTGCTGGCCGCGGGGCTTGCGTCGACCGGACTCGCGGCGCGAGCCTCCGCCCCTTACGAAGGCTATAACTACAATTACTGGGGCGAACCGGTGCCGGCGCCGATCGCCTACGAGCCCGGGGGGGTCATCAGCGGGCATACGCTCGGCATCGGCGGTTTCCGCGCGCCAGAGGATCTGTTCGTCGCGCCGGACGGGCGCGTCTACATCGCCGACACCGGCAATTCGCGCATCGTCGTGCTGAAGCCCGACTTGACCGTCGAGCGGGAAATCGCGGGGTTCTTGAACGAAGGCGCGGCGGAAACGTTCAACGCTCCCCGAGGGCTCTACGTTACCGAAAGCGGCGAGCTGTACGTCGCCGACACCGGCAACCGCCGCATCGTACTTCTCGACGCGGCGGGCGAGCTGATCCGGGTGATCGAGTCGCCGCAATCCGAAATCCTGCAGGCCAACTTCATCTTTACGCCCGTGAAGGTCGCGGCGGACAAGGCGAAGCGCGTCTACGTCGTCGCCCAGGGCGCCTTCGACGGCATTATGGAGTTCGACGCGGACGGCGCGTTCGCCGGCTTCGTAGGGACGAACCGGGTGCGGTTCGATCCGATCGACTACTTCTGGAAGTCGATCGCCACGGACGCGCAGCGGCAACGGATGGAGCTGTTCATTCCGACCGAGTATACGAACGTCGACTTGGACGCGGCCGGCTTCATCTACACGACCAACTCCGACGCGAATACGCCGACGCCGATCAAGCGGCTGAACCCGACGGGCGTCGATGTGCTGCGGCGGCAAGGCTACTACATTCCGCAGGGGGATCTTAGATTTTTGCGGATCGGCGAGGGCAGCGGCCCGTCGCTGTTCGTCGACATCCACGTGGGCGACGACGGGATCTACAGCGCGCTGGATGCGAGGCGCGGGAAGGTGTTCACGTACGATTGGGACGGCAACTTGCTGTACATCTTCGGGAAAATGGGCGATCAAGTCGGCACGTTCCGCGCGCCGGTCGCGCTCGACCGGCTGGGGAACGCGATCCTCGTCTTGGACCGGGATATGAATCGGATCACTCGGTTCGAAGAGACGCATTACGGCGCGCTCATCAACGAAGCCGTCTCGCTCCACTTCCGCGGCGACGACGTCCGCTCCGCCGACGTCTGGCGCGAGGTGATTCAGTACGACGCGAATTTCGATGTGGCGTATCTCGGGATCAGCAAGGCGCTGCTGCGGCAAGGGCGGAATAAGGAGGCGGCCGCTTACGCGAAGCTCGGCATGGACCGCGAGATCCACTCCAAGGCGTTCCAGCGGTACCGCAAGGAAGTGCTGCGGGAGCATCTGGGCGACGCGATGAGCGCGGTTGCGCTAGCGGCGCTGCTGGCATGGATCTGGACGCTCCTCCGCAACCGAAAGAGAAGGAGAGGGACGTATCATGCGTAAAGAGAGGATCGTCTTCCCGCTGCAGCTCATCTTCCGGCCCTTCGACGGGTTCTGGGAGCTGAAATACGACGGGAAGGGAAGCTTGCCGATCGCCGGCGGCATTCTCGCGCTCGTCTTCCTGGCCTTCGTCATTCAGAGCCAATACGGCGGGTTCCACGTCAACGATACCGATCTGCGGCGGTATAGCAGTCTCGTGCAGCTGCGCGGCGTCGTCTTCCCGTTCGTCTTATGGTGCGTGGCGAATTGGTCGCTCACGACGCTGATGGACGGGGAGGGGAAGTTCTCGGAAATTTGCCTGGCGACGGCGTACGCGACGACGCCGCTCGCGTTGGTGCTCATTCCGAACACGATTCTGAGCAACTTCATCACGTTGGAAGAGAGCGTGTTCTACTACTTCCTGAACTCCGCGGCGATGCTGTGGTTCGTCTTCCTGCTCTTCGTCGGCACGATGACGATTCACCAATATTCCGCGGCCAAGACGCTCGCGACGATCGCGCTGACGCTGGTATGCATGGGGTTCATTCTGTTTCTCGGCTTGCTGTTCTTCAGCCTGATTCAACAGATGTACTCCTTCGCGTACACGATCTATAGAGAGATTACATTCCGGTAGTAAGGGGGAGGACCGCATTGAACAAAGTATGGGTTGCCGCCGGCGCGGCCGTCATCCTTCTCGCTGCCGGGGCGCTCTGGTATTGGCGTCTTACGCCCGAGCTGGCGGCGACGACGGCGTTCTCGCAGCCGTCGGAACGCGCGCCGGCCGCGGACGCGTTCTCGACCCCGGCCTTCGAGCTGGAGGGGATGGAGGGCGTGACGTCCAACGGGCAGCTGTCTCTCTATTACGACGAGGCGACCGCCGGAATCGCCGTGCGCCACGAGGAGACGGGGCGGGTATGGCATTCCAACCCGGCGGACCGCGAGGCGGACTCGCTCGCCAACGGGAACGTCAAAGACGAGATGGCGTCGCAGCTGACGCTGACCTACGCCAACGAGCTCGGTCAGACGTTCAAGATGAATTCGTTCGCCGACAGCGTGGGGCGGGGGCAGGTCGAGACCGAGCGGATCGCGGGGGGGCTGAAGGTCGTCTATACGATCGGCGAGGCGTCCAGCGGGCTCGACGCGCTGCCGCGGAAGATCGGCGTCGAACGGTTCGAGGCGATCAAGGACAAGGCGGGCGCTTCATACAATCGCTACTTCCGGCTCAGCTACGCGCTGCGGAAGGAGCAGGGCGTCTACGAGCGGCTGGACAGCCAACTGCAGGGCACGGTGCTGCTGAAGACGCAGGAGGCGTTCGCGGCGGCCGGGTACGCCGAAGCGGACTTGCTGCGAGACAACGAGGAACACGGGATCGCCGCCGAAGCGAAGGACAGCGAAATCTTCAAGGTGGCGATCGAATACGCGCTCGACGGCGATCAGCTTGTGGCGCGCATTCCGGTAAACGAGATCGAATACGCCGCGTCGACGCCGCCGACGGAGCTGTCGGTGCTCGAATATTTCGGGGCGGGCGGCGCGGCCGACGACGGTTATCTGCTCGTGCCGGACGGCTCGGGCAGTCTGATTTACATGAACCGGCCGAAGGGGCTTAGTCAGCCGTATGCCCAGCGCATCTACGGCGAGGATCTCGCGCTGAACCGCCGTATGGACGGCGCGATCGCCGAGACGGCGCGAATGCCGGTGTTCGGCCTTCGCCTCGGCGATGCCGGGTGGCTCGGCATCATCGAGGCGGGCGCGCCGCTCGCTAGCGTCAACGCGGCGAGCGGCGGGATCCGGAGCTCGTATAATAACGTGTACGCCAGCTTCAACGCGCTGGCGATGGAGTCCGTCCGTCTGCAGTCCGGCACGTCGGAGCGGGCGGTGCCTCAATTCCAGCAGCGGCTCCCGGCGACGGATTTCGTGCTGCGGTTCGTGTTTCTCGAGGGCGAACGGGCGAGTTACGTCGGCATGGCGCACGCGTATCAAGCGTATTTGCTGGAGCGCGGCCTGCTGACGGAGAAGGCCGCCGCTTCGGAGGCGTCCGGAGCCGAGACGTCCGGGGCGCGAGGGCTGCCGTTCTACGTAGAGCTCGTCGGGGATATCCCGAAGCGGACGTCGTTCCTCGGCGTGCCGTATACGACGATGAAGGCGCTGACGACGTTCGACCAAGCGCAGCGAATCGCGGAGGCGCTGAAGGCGTTGTCCGTGGACAATATCAAGCTGAGGCTGACCGGCTGGTTCAACGGCGGCGTGGAGCACGAAGTGCCGACGGACGTCGCGCCGGACCGCGCGCTCGGCGGGCGGAAGGGACTTCTGGAGCTGATCGCTTACGGGCGGAACGAAGGAGTCGAGCTGTACCCCGACGTCGCCTTCGCCAAGCTGTATCCGCAGCGGAGCCTGACGTACAGCCCGGCGAAGGCGGGCGTCCGTCACTTGAACCGCAGGACTGCCGATCTGTACCCGCTCGATCCGGCGCTCGGCCGCGCCAGTCCCGAGGCGGCGCCGACGTACCTGCTGACGCCGGGCGCCGTGCCCGGCGTCGCGGATCGCTTCTTAGACAGCTACGAGGCTTACGGGGTGCCGGGGCTGTCGGTACGGGATCTCGGCGAGCTGCTGTATTCCGACTTCCGGGTCGACCGCCACGTGGACCGCGCGCAGTCGGAGGCGATCTCGACGGCGCAGCTCGGAAAGCTGAAGGACGCGCTGCCGGGGAGCGGCGCCCTGATGGTGGACGGAGGCAACGCATACGCGTTCGCGGCCGCCGATCATATCGTGAACGCGCCGATGGGCGGGAGCGGGTTCAACATGACGGACGAGAGCGTTCCGTTCTACCACATCGTGCTTCGCGGCTATGTCGACTACGCCGGCGCGCCGATGAATTTGACGGGCGGCGCGGACGTGACGGAAGCGAAGCTGCGCAGCTTGGAATACGGCGCGAACGCGTACTTCAAGTGGATCTTCGAAAGCAACGATCAAGTGAAGGACACAGCCTATAACGGTCTGTATTCCGTGCATTACCGCACGTGGCTGGACCGAGCGGCGGAGGTGTACCGCGAGCTGAACGAGGCGCTCGGCGACGTCGCCGACGAGCGGATCGTCGATCATCGCATGGTACGGCCGGGCGTGTACCGGACGGAATACGAAGGCGGCAAGGCGATCTACGTCAATTACACCGCGGAGGCCGTGCAGGTCGACGGAATCGCGGTCGGAGCAAGAGACTACGCCGCAGGGGGTGAGGGGCGATGAGGAACGCGCTGAACGTCCGGCAAGCCGGCTTCGAGCGGAAGAAACAGCTCATGGCGCTGCTGTTCATCGCGCCGTGGTTGGTCGGCTTCCTCTTGTTTTTCGTCGCGCCGCTGATCACTTCCCTGAATTACAGCTTTAACAAGCTGCAGATGACCGACGACGGGTACGAGCTGATTCCGCAAGGACTCGCCAATTACGAATACGCCGTCGGGGTGCACGAGTCGTTCAACCGGCTGCTGACGGAAGCGGCGCTCGATATGGTCATCAACGTGCCGTTGATCGTCATCTTCAGCTTATTTCTGGCGACGCTGCTCAACCAGAAGTTCCGGGGGCGGGCGCTCGCGCGCGCCGTCTTCTTCCTGCCCGTCATCCTGGCCTCCGGCGTCATGACCAGCATCGAGAACTCCAGCTTCATGGCGGACATCATGGCGAGCAACGCCGAGGCCGGAATGTCGGGGGGCGCGGTTCAGTTCCTGCAGAGCTTCGACCTGCAGCGGATGATGCTGGAGAGCGGGTTCCCGCCGACCTTCGTCGATTACTTGTCCGGCGCTGTGGATCGCATCTACTCGATCATCAGCCGATCGGGCGTGCAGGTGCTCATTTTCTTGGCGGGTCTCCAATCGATTTCCTCCTCGTTGTACGAAGCGTCGAAAATCGAAGGGGCGACGGCGTACGAGGCGTTCTGGAAAATTACGTTCCCGATGGTGAGCCCGCTCATCCTGACCAACGTCGTGTATTCGATCATCGATTCCTTCGTCAATAACGAGGTGACGACGCTGATCAACGACGTGGCGTTCAAACAGCTGAATTTCGGCGCGAGCTCCGCGATGGCTTGGATCTACTTTACGATCGTCGCGCTCCTTCTCGCCGTCAGCTCGTTCCTCATTTCGCGCAAAGTGTTCTACAACGGGTAAAGGGAGGGAGGGAAGACCCTATGTACGTCGAACGGTTTAAGTCCGGGTCCTGGGTCGTCACGCGTTCGATCCTGCTCGTCGGGTTGATCTTCGTCGTCTTGTACCCGATTTTGGTCAAGGTGTCGACCGTGTTCAAGGACAAAGCGGATATCTATAATCCCACGGTCGTCTGGATCCCGGAGAACTTCACGTTGGACAACATCCGCGTCGCTTATGAAATCATGGAATATTGGCCGACCTTGTTCAATACGTTCGCGCTGTCCGCGGTGACGATGTTGCTGCAGCTCGCTTCTTGCGCGCTGGCCGGCTACGGCTTCGCGAAGCTGAAGTCGAAGTGGGGCAACGCGTTGTTCGCGGGCGTCGTCTTGACGATTTTAATTCCGCCGCAGACGTTCATCGTGCCGCTGTATCTTCATTTTCGATACTTCGATTTCCTTGGGGCGGTACAGCTGGTGAGCGGGGAGCGGGGGATCAATCTGATCGACACGTATTGGCCGTTCTTGCTGACGGCGGCGACGGGCAACGCGTTGAAGTCGGGGCTGTACATCTACATCTTCCGCCAGTTTTTCCTCGGGCTGTCGAAGGAGCTGGAGGAGGCGGCGTTCGTGGACGGCGCCGGCGTATTCGGAAGCTTCGCGCGCATCGTGCTGCCGACGTCGATTCCGGCGATCGTGACCGTCTCGCTGTTCTCCTTCGTGTGGCAGTGGAACGATACGTTCTTCACGGGGAACTTCCTGACGGAGTCGCAGGTGTTGTCCAAGGAGCTGCTGGCGTTGCCGTCCAACGTCGGGAACTATCTCCTGTTCGAGGCGCCGGGGGCGAGCTTGTCGAACAGCGCGAACATCGACCCGTTCTACGCGTCGATGCTCGTCGACACGGGGCTGCTGCTCGCGATCCTGCCGCTGATCGTCATGTACTTGTTCGTGCAGCGGTTTTTCGTGGAAAGCATCGAGCGCACGGGCATCGTCGGGTAATCGGCGCGGAAGACGAAGGGGGCCGCCCCGGCGGGACGACCCCTTCTTGCTTGCGCTTACGCGAATTCCCGCATGCCCGGCCAGTGCAGCCAGATGTCCTGCATCGATGCCTGCCAGTTGGACTCGTCGATCTCCGTATGCTTGATGCGGAAGAAGACCGCGTAACGGATGTGCGGCGAGACGTTCATCGTAATGCCGTGCGCAAGCGTGTAGTGCGCGAGGATGAGATCCCCGGCTTTGCCCGTGATCTGCACCGGCTCCGGCATCTCGATCGGGGGCAGGCCGTCCAGCAGCGCTTCCGCGCCGTGCCGGCGGAAATACTCGCCGAACTGCCGGTGCGTGCCGGGCCAGACGGTGAAGTTGCCGGCGTTCGGGTTCGGCAGGTCGCTGAGCAGCACGCCGACGAGCGCGGTGAAGTTGCTGATGGTCCCTTCCCGCACGCCGTTGGACGGCGAATACATACCGTCGATGTGGGGGTGCGCCGGCCGCGGCGTCGATTCGGCGATCGGGAAGCGCAAGGCGACTTGGCCGCTGCGAACCGGGTGGATGCGGTCTACGTCGATGACGGAGCGCAAGACGTCCATCGCCGACGAGCGGTACAGCAAATTCGTGATCGCGGGATCGGATTGCAGCTCGGGGACGAACGATTGCGCCCGGTACGTCGCGATCTTCTCCGCCGGGACGCCCTGACCGAGCGAATGGTTGATGGCCTTCAACGCGTCATGAACCAGCTCTTGCGGCACGCCGCCCGGAATTTGAACATACCCTTGCTCGTACAACTGAGATTTTTGGTTTCGATCCAGTGCCAAGGCAGTCACTCCTTGTAGGGGATTGCGACGAGTAACATCACAGGGTTAAGGATATGCCGAGGCGGCGGAGTTGACAACCGGAGGAAGTATACTTTTCGGTCGTCCGTCGTGGTACCATAAAGTTATCGAAGAACGATCCGGGAGGACGGGAAGACCCTGATCGCGCGCGCGTTCGGCGAGCGGAAAATGCAAGAGGAGGATAGCCATGACACGTTTATTTAGCGAACCGTTGGTGTTCGTCGGCACGGCGCCGCAGAAGCTGCGGTATGCGCCGGCTTCCGCGGACGGCATCGTCCTGACGGGACCGCCGTCGCCGGAGGGAGCTTCGGCGGCGTATCGAGCGGGCGTCGATTACGTCGTCGACGCGGAGGCAAGGACGGTGCGGCGTACGGAAGGAAGCCGCATCCCCGATTGGCGGGAGCATCCGCACTTCGGGTTGGACAAGTTCGACCACGCGAAGGTGCCGTATCGTTCGAACGGCGACTTCACGTGCACGATTCGATACAACGTCGGCGAAGTCGGGGCCGCGGCGCCCGTCCCGCCGATGCGGGAGACGCTGCCGAAGCTGTACCGCAAGCTCGCGGCGGGCGAGACGGTCACGTATGTCGTCTATGGCGACAGCATCAGCGCCGGGTACGAAGCGAGCGCGCCGGAGCTGTCGTATCCCGAGCGATTCGCGGCGAGCCTGCGCTCGCGGTTCCCGGGCGCCGAGGTCGTCGTGCGCAATCGGGCGGTCCCGGGCGAGGGATCCTTCGGCGGGGTCAAGCGGATCGACGACGTCGTCGCCTTGCGGCCCGATCTGGTGACGATCGCCTACGGCATGAACGATCAGAACCGGAATCCGGACGGGAGCAACGCGACGCCGGTCGAAGCGTTCGAACGGAACGTGGCGGCGATGGCGACGGCCGTTCGGGAACGCTCGAACGCCGATGTGCTGCTCGTCACGCCTTGCTTGCCGAACCCCCGGTGGGCGTACGCCAGCGACAATGCGACCGCCTTCGCCGAAGCGATCCGGCGCGTCGGGGCCGCGCTCGGCGTTCCGGTCGCCGACGCGCAGCGCATCTGGCTGGCGGAGCTGGCCGCCGGGAAGTCCCATGAGTCGCTGCTGCTGAACAACTTGAACCATCCGAACGACTACGGCCATGGGTTGTATGCGGAGGCGTTGGAACCGTACGCGGGATCGAACGAATAAAAGGAAGGAGCTGTCCCAAAAGGGGGTAAAATCCACTAACGGGTAGCCATCCCCCTATGAAAAACTTGAAAACGGTCGGTCAGGTCTATTCCTGACCGACCGTTTTCACTTTTTGGCTTATTGCTGTTCGCTTAAGGAGGTTATGGGCGAGTGAAAACCACCCGACCTCCAGGCTCACTTTTGGCGAGCTTCGAAGCAGGAAACGCCGGAATCCCCGGTTGTTTTTCAGAAATCGCTCCTTTGGTTGGTGGTGGGTGGTACTTCCATTTTACCAAAACGAGCGATTTCTTTGCGTTTTTCTCACATTTTCTTGCTGTTCCAATTGAATTTAATGACGACAGGCGGCTCATTCGGTTTTACAGAAGCGCGAGGGAGCGGGGTATGGGTGGAGGAGTTTACGCCCGCCTTTTGAACGTCGTGTTGTACCCTTTTAATCTCACCTAAAGAATACGACGTTCAGTGGCGGCCGGAACCCGTACCCCCTCCCGCTAAGAGCATGATTGTAAAAAGAAGGAGCCGCCCCTAAGTCATTTTACGACTTTTGGGACAGCCCCTTCCTCCGTCATGCCGGTTCATTCACTCGCCTGCGTACGCCCGTCGGAGCGCCGCGAAATCGAGCTTCTTCGCCGTCGCTCGGATCGCCTTCATGACGCGCTCCGCCTTCGCCGGGTCGGAGTCGGTCACCATATCGGTCAGGTCGGAAGGCACGATCTGCCACGAGACGCCGAACTTGTCCTTCAGCCAGCCGCATACTTGCGCCTTCTCGTCCCCGCCTTCGGACAGGCGATCCCAATAATAGTCAGCTTCCTCCTGCGTATCGCAATGGACGATGAAGGAGATCGCCTCGTTGAATCGGAAATGCGGCCCGCCGTTCAACGCCACGAAGCGCTGCCCTTCCAACTCGAATTCCACGGTCAAGACGTCGCGGTCCTCCCCGACGCGGGCGATGCGCTCGATGCTCCCGTTCTTGAAAATAGAGATGTAGTGGTTCGCGGCTTCCTCCGCTTGGCCGTCGAACCAAAGGTTCGGCGTGATCTTCCGAATGGTCGTCGTCACGATCTTCCTCCTAATGGTTTGGTTTCGTCCGTTTCACTATGATGATGAAAGTATCTTACCACAACTCACTTTGATGATCAAACTAAATATGGTATGATTCGCTTATGAAACGAGAAGAAAACAAATCGCGTTGTCCCATTAACCAAACCGTCGAAATTTTCGGGGATACCTGGTCGCTGCTCATCCTTCGCGACATGCTCGCGCTCGGCAAGAGGACGTTCGGGGAATTTCTGGAGTCGGAAGAGCGCATCGGTCCAAGCGTATTGGCGGATCGGCTCGCGCATCTGGAGCGGAAGGGCATTATCGCGAAGCGGGCGTCCGATACCGACAAGCGCAAATTCATCTACACCGTAACGGAGAAGGGGCTGAACGTCATCCCGATCGTCTACGAAGTCGCCGTATGGGGATCGCTGAACGGGAAAGACCCGGAAGCGCCGGACGTTTGGTTCGCGTCCCTGCGGCACGATCGAACGAAGGTCGTTCGGCTGTGGCGGGAGGCCGTCGCGACGGGAAGCTCCTTCTTTCTCGGCCCGGACAGCGTCGTAAGCAAGCTTGGTTTGAACGCAGAGGAGGAATCGAAGTGAAGCCGCGAATTACGGTCATTACGCTCGGCGTTGACGATTTGGAGAGATCCTTGCGGTTTTATCGCGACGGATTGGGGCTGTCTACGGAGGGGATCGTGGGCACGGAATTCGAGCACGGCGCCGTCGCCTTCTTCGACCTGCAGTCGGGCGTACGGCTCGCGATCTGGCAGCGCAAGGACATCGCTCACGACACGAAGCTGCCCCAGGGCGCGCATAGTCCGACGGAATTCACGCTCGGGCATAACGTGAGCAGCCGCGAAGAAGTGGACGCCGTCATGGAGCAGGCCAAGCAAGCGGGCGCCGCGATTCCGGTTCCCGCCCACGACACGTTCTGGGGCGGCTATGCGGGGTACTTCCAGGATCCGGACGGACATGTATGGGAAGTCGTCTGGAACCCGCAATGGGAGACCGAATAGCCGCGCGCCGTCGTTGTCTGTGACAAATCTCACACTCCCGCCTCTTCCTTCGTGGTAGACTGAATGCCGTATGCAGAAAAAGGAGGAGGCATCCGAGCATGCGATTTTCGCTTGCCCGCAAGATTACGTTAGGCATCTCTCTGGTCGCCTGCATTACCTACGGCACGAGCGCGCTCTTCATTTTCGTCTTCAAGCCGTGGATCGCGCCTGCCATGAATACGTGGCTCTATTATTCCTTGATCCTGATGCTCGGCGTCTTCTGGACGGCCGTGCTGGGGTGGTTGGCCGCCAAGTGGCTGATCGGCCCGCTGCTGGCGCTGTCCCAAGCCGCGCAAGAAGCGGCCGCCGGCAATTTGCGGGTCGAGGTGACCGTACGCGATTCCAAGGACGAGCTTCACGCGTTAAGCCGTTCGTTCCATGACATGGTCGGAAGTTTGAAGGAAATGATTCACGGCATCTCGAACAGCGCGGAGGTGACGTCCGCCGGCGCGGAATCGCTGTCGCAGGCGCTGCTGCAAGCGACGGAGCAGATCGAGCGAATGTCCGGCGCCGTAGAAGAGATCTACGAGGGCGTGCAATCGCAGGAACGGTCCGTCGGCGAGGCTTGGTCGGCGGCGGAGCGGATGCGCGAGGAGTCGACGAGGATGCAGGGAGATTCTCGACGGATGCGGGCCATGTCCGAAGTGATGGAGCGGACGATGGCCGGCAGCCGGGACACCGTGGAGCAGTTGATCGTCGGCATGGAGCGGTTCGCCCGATCCGGAGAAGCGACGTACGGCATGGTGAAGCGGCTCGAAGCCGACGCCGCGGAGATCGAATCGATCACGTCCACCGTGCGCGAGATCGCGGAGCAGACGCATCTGCTCGCGTTGAACGCTTCCATCGAAGCGGCGCGCGCCGGCGAATCCGGTGCGGGATTCTCGGTCGTGGCGTCGGAGATTCGCAAGCTCGCCGAGCGCAGCGAACAGTCGGTGCAGCGGATCAATCGCATTATCGAGCATGTCCAACTCCAAGTGCAAGAGACGGTCGGTTTGCTCGAAGAACAGTCTCTGGCGATCCGGGAAGAATCGGCGCGGCGGGAGAGCGTGCAGGAAGCGACGCGCGAGATGTCGGCCGGCGTGGCGGATTCGATCGAGGTTATGCAGCAAATCGAGCGATCGATCGAAGCGCAGTCGAGCGAGGCGGAGCGGATCCATGCGCTCATCGCGGGCATCTCGGACATGGCCGGTCAAATAACGGCGGGCGCGAAGCGAATCGCCGACGCGTCGAACGAAGAGACGGCCATCATGCAGGAAATTTCGTCGTCGTCCGATATTTTGCAATCGCAGGCGTCGCAAGTGCTGGAGCGAACGAAATATTTCAAAACCTGAAAAGAGCCCCCGATCGTCGCTGACGGCGATTCGGGGGCTCTTCGCGGTTAAGGCTGCATTTTCCCGAAAAGGGGGTCGATAAACGTTCGGCAAAATCGGTCCGCGATCTGCTCGGAGGAATACCCGCGATCGCGAAGGTGAAGGAGGAGATCGGCCCTCGGAATCGACGCGATGACGACGGCGGCGAAGTCCGGCTCCAGGGGGACCGACTCGCCGCCGTCCGCGGCTTCTTCCAGCAGCCTGCGCACTTGGTCGCTTAGGAAGAGGAAGGGCGGTAGCTCGAACAAATTCGTCTTGGCGACCTCCAACCGTTCCGCCGCGATCACCGCCATGACCCACTCCATGTCCTCGTAGACCAGCTCGATCACCTTGGTCATGAGCGCCGACAGCCGGCGAACGACCGGCTCCTCCCTTGCGGCCAATAAGCCGCTCTCCGCTTCGCGCATGAACCGCTCGAACTTGCTCTCCATCAAGCAGAGGCACAGCTTGCTCTTGCTGGGGAACCGGCGATATAACGTCCCTTGCCCGATGCCCGCCGATTTCGCGATTTGGTGCATGGACACGTTTTCGATGCCGCGCTCATGAAACAGAGCTTGGGCCGTCTCGGTGATTTTCCTAGCTAGTTCGTCCGGTTCGTTGCGGACCATGCGGCCATGTCATTCCTTTCATGCCAAGGGTTCGGGCTCGATCTTCGTCTCCGCGCGCGGGGCTTCCGCCGGAGCGTTCGACCGCTTCACGAAGAAGCTTAGAACGAGGGCGCCGACCGCTAACAGGAAGCCGACGAAGAAGGCGTCGTTCAGACCCGCGATCATCGCGGAGATCGGATTCATGTCGCCCGTGCCCATCGCGTAATCCTTCGCGCCGTTGGACATGATGCTGATGAACAGCGCCATGCCGACGGCTCCCGCGATTTGCTGCAGCGTGTTCATAATGGCGGTGCCGTGCGGATACAAGAGACGCGGCAGCTGATTCAGCGCCGTCGTCTGCGCGGGCATCATGACGAGCGAAATTCCGATCATCATGATGACGTGCAGGAAGATGATATAACCGCCCGTCCACGTCGCCTCGATCTGCGTAAAGAAGAAGATGGCGACGCACATGAGGATCAGTCCCGGAACGACCAACGGCCTCGGGCCGAACTTGTCGAACAGCTTGCCGGCGATCGGCGCCATCAAGCCGTTAATAACGCCGCCCGGCATCATGACGAGACCCGCCGCGAGGGCGGTCATGCCGAGAGCGTTCTGCAGGAACAAGGGCAGCATGATCATCAAAGAGAACATGCTCATCATGATGACGAGCATCATCACGGTAACTAAAGAGAACATCGGGTAGCGGAACGAACGGAGGTCCAGCATCGGCTCCTCCATCCGCAGCTGCCGCAGGGTGAACAGCAGCACGGCCAGCGCGCCGACGGCGATGCACCAGACGACTTCCGGGTCCGACCACGAGCCTTCGCCCGCCTTGCTGAAGCCGTAGACGATGCCGCCGAAGCCGACCGACGACAGCGCGATCGAGACGAGATCCACCTTCGGCCTCGTCAGCTCCGTCACGTTCTTCAAGTATAACCATGCGAACGCGATCGAGAACACCGCGAGCGGAATGACCAAGTAAAACAACCATCTCCAGTTCAACGAGTCGACGATCAGGCCGGAGAGCGTCGGTCCGATGACCGGCGCGGTCATAATGACGAGCCCGATCATGCCCATGGCGCCTCCGCGATTTTCCGGAGGGAAGATCGCCAGGATCGTATTCATGAGGACCGGCAGCATCAAGCCCGTGCCGAGCGCCTGAATGACGCGTCCCGCGAGCAGCACGCCGAACGACGGCGCGACGCTGCACAGAATCGTGCCGACCAGAAACAGCAGCATGGCGCCGATAAACATCTGCCGCGTCGTAAACCATTGCTGCAAGAGCGCCGTGACCGGCACCAGAATGCCGACGACGAGCATGTAGGCGGTCGCCAGCCACTGCACCGTCGCTTCCGCGATGCCGAAATCCTCCATTAGACTCGGGAACGCGATGTTCAGCAGCGTCTCGTTCAGGATCGATACGAACGCCCCGATAATCAACGCGGCGACGATCGGTCCTCTCTTAATGTTCGTTACATCGATGGGGGCCGCCTTCGGCCCGACTCCTCCGATATCCAATCCGATTCCTCCTCATCTCTCTATACGTTTCGCGGACAATTGTCCGCACCGCACATTATATTAGCGGACAATTGTCCGCTATGTCAATGAATTGGTAGAAAATGGAGGAAGCGTTAACATGAGAAGGGTTCGCTTTTGGCTATCCACGCTTCATATATGGTACAATATGGATGCAATAGGGAATCGGCTCTCAAGGGCGGTCGGCTCATCTCCGGACAAGGAGGTGATGCCATGACAGTGTACGAGGCGTTAAGTCTGATGATCGCATTCGGGTCGTTAGTCGTCGCGATGCTGTCCTTCGATAAAAAGAAGTAGACCTCCCTTGAGCTTGGTCGGCCGGGAGGTCTACTTCTGCGCTTCGCCAATCGGAGTCGATCGCCTTGAAGGGCAACCTGTTGCATGGCCGCGGATGTTGCTGCATCCGCGGCCATTACAGTTATTATATGGATTATGATACCACATTCATGCAAGAAGGCAAGGTACGGGATCGGACGATGCGATCCCATTCATCGGCTTGTCGGGACGCAGACGGGCAAGGAAAAGAAAGAACGGCAAATTGTCATATATTCGTTCAACGGTTTCCGCTCCGGAAGGCAATTTGCGCAAAAGTTCATATATTTCCCATGTTATGCCGTCTTCGGATTTGAAATATACGACATTTTGCCGATATAGGCCGAATCCATCCAGTTCCGCGCGGAATGATGTAACATTTTGCGCATGCGGTCTGCAGGGTGTCCGTCGCGGCGGAATGATTTCATCCGCCGGCGGAGTTTTTCTTTCCGCTCTATTCCGAACGCGACTCGAGGATATCTTTAATCATCTTTAAATCCTTCTCGTTCGCTCTTCGCATCATGGTCGACATCATCGGGGCGAACAGCTTGGAGAAGCCGGAGGGGACGCCTCGATTGCGCAAGGTCATGAGCGTCGCGTCCCCGTCGACGGATTCCCAAGTATAGGTCGTCTCCATGGGGAACGGGCCTTCGGCCGTCTTCATGACAAGCCTCTCCCCGGGGACGTATTCCGATATTTCATAGGTATATGCGAGCGGCCTGCCCAAAAATTTCGCCTCGAACGCGATCCGAGACCCTAGGCTTAGCGGCTTCGGCGTCTTCCATACCGCGGAATCGATGTTCGCGTACCACTCCGGCGCGTTATCCGGGTTCGCCGCATAAGCCGAAACGGCCTCGCGCGGCCGGCGGATGACGATGCTGGTCAACACGTCTACGGTCATCTTAGTTCCCCTTCTTCTTCCCCGGAAGCTTCTCGGGCAGCGTCTCCGCCCAAGCGAGCGATTCCGCGATCAGCGCCTCGACCTTCTCCGGTTGTTCCCGCCAAGACGCCGGGAGCGCGACATATTCCTTCAACGCTCGGCCCGGCATCGGGGAGAACTCCTCGGCCCCGGCCTCCAGCGCCTGCTGCCGCCGCGGCTCCGGAAGCCGGACGAACACATTGTCTCCATATAACCCCATAAACATATTTCCCTTAAGAAAGCCCCCTAACGCGCCGAACATCGGCTTGATCGTCACGCGCGTATCGAGCGGCGCGACCGATGCGAAGAAGGCTTTGGATTCCTCGGTAAGCTTCGATTTCGTCATGGGAATGACTCCTTTCCTCTATACAGGTCAGAATATAACAGGAGAGGACAAGATGCAATCATTATTTAAGTTGACACTTAATTAAGTGAGTGCTAAATTAATGGCATGATCGAAAAAGCCATTCACGCGATCGCGGAGCCTAGGCGCAGGGACATCTTATCCCTCGTCCGCGACGGGGAACTTCCCTCCAGCGCCATCGCCGCGCGCTTCGACATTTCGGCGCCGGCCGTCTCGCAGCACCTCAAGATTCTTGAAGAAGCCGGCCTCGTCGTCGTTCGGCGGGCCGGCACGAAACGCTACTACGGCATAAGGAGGGAAGGGTTCGAAGAATTGAAACATTATATCGACGGCTTCTGGGAGGACAGCTTGCTGCGCTTGAAGGAAGCCGCGGAAGAAGAAGAGAGGAAAATACATGAATCCGATAAGCGATAGCGTCGAGACGATTACGAAGGAAATTTTCATCGAATGTCGGCCGGAGACGTTGTTCTCGTTTTTTACCGATCCGGACAAGCTGGCGCGTTGGATGGGACGCCACGTCCTGTTGGAGCCGAGCATCGGGGGCAAGTACCGCATCGACATCAACGGGAGCGACGTCGCGATGGGCGAGTACAAAGAGTTGGTGCCGAACGAGAAAATCGTGATGACTTGGGGCTGGGAGAAGTCGAAGCTGGTGCCCCCGGGATCGAGCACGGTGGAGTTTCGGCTGACGCCGAAGGAGGGCGGCACCTTGCTGCAATTGACGCATACGCTGCCGGAAGCGGAAATCGCGTCCCACGTTCAGGGCTGGACGCACTATATGTCTCGGCTTCGATCGTTGGCCGAGGGGCAAGACCCCGGCGTCGACCCTTGGTCCGAGCGCACGATGTGAGCTAAGACAACGAACCCTTCGCCGCACGGAGCGATCCGCTCGCGGGAAGGGTTCTTTGCTTAGAGTCCGGCCGACGCTTGCGCGAGCAGCTTAGACAACATGTCGTAATCCGGGGATTGGCCTTCGCGGATCTTGAGCCACTTCCGTTCCGGGGGGCCTTCGAATTGCTTGGCGGGCAGGTCGAGCTCGGCTGCGTTGAAAATCATGAAGCTGACGGCGTCCTTCGACGGCGTAATGACCGCGGCGTACTTCCCGTTTTTCAAATAATGAGGCTTCTTGTATTGCATGCGTTCTTCCACGTCGGCGACGGTCTCGAACACCATCGCGCGGAGGCGGCGGCACACTTCGACTTGCCACGGCGCGGCGAGACTGTCGATAAAGGCGGTAACTTCTGCGTTCATAAGTAACGGACGACTCCTTTCGATATGGGGGATTTTTCCTTGTCTATAGATATACCACGACAGGAATATTCCTGTAAAGGAATACTTATGCAATTGCCTTGAACCGAACCCCTCCTTCGAGCAGGGAAGCGGGCCGCGACCGGCGAACTAAAGGGAGTGGGAACGACTCCAATCGATTCGGAAGCGGAGGACGACAGGATGAACGAGAAGCGCATCTGCATCACGGGAACGGACCGGGGCGTCGGGTTGGCGTTAACGAGGCTGTATTTGGAACGCGGGGATACGGTGTTCGCCGGCGGCATCGTCAAGGAGAACGAGGCGATCGCGGAGCTTCGCGACCGGTATCCGGGACGGCTGCATGATTTCTACGTCGATATCGGCGACGATCGCAGCGTGAAGGAGGCGGCGGCGTTCGTCGGATCGCGGACCGATCGGCTGGACCTGCTGCTGAACAACGCGGCCGTCCTGGGCGACACGACGAAGACGATTCGGGACGACATCGACTTCGACGAAGTGCAGCGCAATTACAATATTACGGCCGTCGGGGCGATTCGGATGACGAACGCGCTCCTCGAGCCGGTCATGAACGGCGGCAAGCTGATCGCGAATATCTCCTCCGAGGCGGGCAGCATCGCGCAGAGCTACCGGGACGCGTGGTTCGGCTATTGCATGGCGAAGGCGGCGCTGAACATGGGCTCGACGATCGTGCACAACGGCATTCGCAAGGACGGCGGACGCGTGATGCTGTTTCACCCGGGCTGGGTGAAATCGATGATGAGCGGCACGTTCACCGCGGAAGCGACGTATACGCCGGAGGAGAGCGCCGCGAACATCGTTCGGCGAATCGACGAGCGGGGACACGAGATTCACGAACTGCCGTTGTACTTGGAAGCGGACACGGGGAGAACGCTGCCCTGGTAGCGCATGAGAATCCTATATGGAAAAGGACGCAAGCCGACCGGACGACCCGGTCGGCTTGTTTGCGCTCGAAAAATATTTTTCCTCGGCCGGCAGGAATCGCGGGACAGAAAGGCGAATATACATTCGCATAAAACGAAAATATTTCCAAATCATAGAGGGTGTTCCGTCACATGACGACTTCGATCCCCGAATCGCCCGGGGAGCATAACGCGCTCGCCTTGTTAGCCCGGATCGGTCCCGAGCTGCGCGCATACTGCCGATCGTTATGCGGCGACGATTGGGAGGCCGACGATCTGGCGCAGGAAGCGACCTTGAAGACGATCGACCGGTGGAGAGCGGAGCCGGCTCGACCGTTGACCAAGGCCTACGTCTATCGCGCGGCCCGCAACGTATGGATCGATCGCTGCCGCAGCCGCGCCCGCCGGCCGGCCGTGCCGCTGGAGACGCTGGGGCGGGAGCCCGCCGCGGCGGAAGCGCCGGACCCGGCGGCGACGCGGGAGCTGTTGGAGCGGCTGATGCGGTTGCTGCCGCCGAAGCCGTTCGTCGCGCTGCTGCTGTGCGACGTCTTCGGCTGGACCGCCGGCGAGGCGGGCGCGCGCATCGACATGGCCGAAGGCGCCGTCCAAGCGACGTTATCCCGGGCGCGCCGGCGGCTTCGGGAGCTCGCGGACCTCGGCGGAAGCGAGCGGCCGCCGCCGGAAGCCGGCGCCGCCGGCGCGTCCGCCGGCCTGCTCGAGGCGGCGGCCGAAGCGTTCCGCCGGCACGATCCGCATCTGATTTACGACGCTTACCTCCGCATTCGCGAAAGCGGTTCCCGGATGACGGACGTTCGCGTTCGGGAAGGCCGGTTGTACTTCGCGATTCGAGACCGAGACGGCATCTCGGTCATGATCGGCTGCGACTGAATCGGGAGGTACGGAACTTTTTTATGCGGGGTTGTATGGTTTCGGGGTTCGGCGTCGTTATATGAGTCGGAGGTGGATATTCGATGCTTCAATCGTTGGAACACGTTCAAATTCCGGTGCGGCGCATGGATCGGGCGATCGACTGGTACGTCGAGCGGCTGGGGTTTCGGCTGCAGGGACGAGACGGCGACCGGATCGCGTTCCTGACGCTGCCCGAAGGGCCGATGCTCATGCTCTGGGAGACGGAGGACGAGACGGCGGCCAAGTTCGCGGTGAACGGAGTCGACTTCCCGGTGCTGCTGTACCGGACGGATCGCATTCGCGAGCTGCGCGATCGGCTCGAGGCGTGCGGCGCGCCGATTCAAGCGTACCGGGACGAAGGCATGTTTTGGGTGCTGAAGTGGTACGATCCTGAAGGCAACTTATGGGGCGCGCTGCAGATGAATCCGAGTCGGGAGGAGGCGTCGCTCGATGTTTGATCGGATCGATCGCGTCATTCTGCCCGTTCGCGATGCGTCGAAGTCGGCCGAACGGTACGAGCGGGAGTTCGAGTTTCGCGTCGCGAGAAGAGGAAGCCGGGAGATCGACCTGCAGGTGCATCGGGGCGAGACGCTGCTGACGCTGACGGAGCCCGAACCCGGCGAGCCGTTCCGCCCCTTGCCCTCGCTGCACCCGGAGGGACATGTGCCGTGCTTTAACTTCTACACCCATTGGGAAGACTTGCACCGAGATTGGCTCGGCGGGCGGGGGCTGCCGACGACGGACGTCATGCGAACGCCGCACATGAACGTCTGCGAGATGACCGACGGAGACGGGAACGCGGTCGGCATTTGCCACGAGAAGGCGTCCTCGCTGTATTTCACGCCTCCGGAAGGCCCGTTGGCTCCGATGTTCCACCGGGTGCTGGCGGCGTTCCTGCCGGTGCGGGACTTGGAGGCGTCCGTTCGCTGGTATACCGAAGCGCTCGGCTTCTCGCTGTTCAACCATTGGGGGGACGGGGCAGATCTGAAGGTCGGCGCCGGCGAGACGATCGTCACGATGATCCGCATGGACGAGCCGACGTTCCGGCGCGCGCGGGAGGGCGTGCGCGACCGTCCGTACTTTTCGCTTCGGACGGCGAGAATTCACGAGGCGTACCGCGCGATGGCCGCCATAGGGGCGACCGCGGACCGCTGCGCGGAGCAAGACGGCGTATCCCGCTTTCACGCGAGGTCGCCGGAAGGAATCATGATCCGAATATCGGAGAAGGAGCGTGTTCGCATTGGGTAACGCCGTCGGGGTATTGGAAGCGAAGATCGTATGGAAGGACGCATTCACGGTCGTAGGAGAGAAAATTCGGTTCGATCCCTCGCGAGGGATGCCGCCTTCCGGGAACGACATCGCGAAGCTGTGGCCGCGGTTCAACGAGCGGGTGCCGGAAATCGGACATGTCGTCGGCGGCGCCTACGGGCTGTGCGTCTTCGACGCCGACGGCGTGCCGGGCGCGCCGTTCGATTACATCGCGGGCGTCGGCGTATCCCGGGCGGATCGGGTGCCGGAAGGGATGACGGCGCACACGGTGTCGGGCGGGCTGTACTGCGTCGTCACCCGGCAAGGCGTCATCGACGAGCTCGGCGCGACGTTCGACTATTTCTGGAAGGAATGGCTGCCGAACTCCGGTTACGTCTACGGCGGCGGCGTGGAGTACGAATATTACGACGAACGGTATCGAGGGAACGACGATCCGGCCTCGGTCATGGACATCTGGTTCCCGATCCGGCCCGCGAAGGAAGCCCCCTTGGAAAATCGCGTCGCCAGCGTCTTCATTCACGTGACCGATTTGCGCCGAGCCGCGGACTGGTACAGCCGCCTGCTCGGACTTCCCGTTCTCGAAGAACGGCTGAACGGCGGTCCGGTGTATTGGTTCGATCTCGGCGATACGGGGCTCGTCCTCGACAGCGACGCGTACCATCGGCAAGACCCGAGCTGGCGGGAGTCGATGATGCCGCGCATCATGTTCCCGGCGAAGGACATCGACGAGGCGTACAGGTACGTGAAGGAGCGGGGGACGCCGTTCTTCGAGCCGGAGCGGCACGGGACGATGGCGTACTTCAACTTCGCCGATCCGGAGGGCAACGCGCAGATGGTTTGCTGGACCGCGGCAGCGGAGGCCGCGCCGGCTTCGGCGTCGGGCGGCCCGATCCGGCCGCGCATCGGCGGCGCCTTCGTCGACGTGAAGGATATGCGGGCGACGGCTCGTTGGTATGCCGAGCTGCTAGGGGTCCCGTTCGACGAAAGCCAGGCGGGTTCGACGATCTATTCGATGCCCGTCACGCGCGGCGCGGCCTTGCTGTTGGACGGGAACCGCCATGCGAACGGCGAGTCGTTCACGGAAATTTGCTATTTCGAGACGGACGATTTCGAAGCGGCGCTCGCCTATGCGCGGGAGCAAGGCTTCGAGCCGGCGGGCGAGCCCGCGCGCTTCCCCGACCTGAGCGAGTTCGCGCTGCTCGACCCGGACGGCAATCGCATCGTTATCGCGCATATGAAGGGGACGGGAACGGAGGAGAGCGCATGAACGTCGAGATCGTAACGAGACCCGAGCTGAAGGCGGCCGCGATCCGGGTGCCGCGCGACGGAACCCGCGTGCGGCAAGCGTGGAAGGAGCTCGAGACGCTGTTGAGCGGCCATCCCGCCTTGACGGATCGAGCGAACGGGTACGTGTTTATTCCGGAGTGGCAGTGGGCGACGGAGGTTACGACGCTTTGGGTAGGCGTGGCGGTCGCCTCGTTCGACGGGCTGCCAAGCGGCTTGGAGACGTTGACGATTCCAGAGAAGACGTTCGCGAGAGTTCGCGTGCAAGGCGACGCGGCGATGATGCATGCGACGTACGCAGCCCTCGGGGAGTGGTTCCGAACGGGACCGTACGAGCGGGACGTCGAGGAAGGCTCGTTCGGCTACGAACGGAATCGGCTCGAGCCGGTCAATCCGTTCCATATTCCGGCGAACGTCATCGATACGTTCGATTACGATATTTACGCGCCGATGAAGGGGCTCAAGAAGGACGGACATCCCGGCTTCCCCGGCGTGATCGGCGCGGAGGTGCGCAAAGGGCCGGACCGCCGGATCGTCGGGCTGGAGATGTCCGTCGTCGATCAGAAGCGGATGCGGCCGGAGGTCGAGATCCCACGCTTCTGGCAGCGCGTCATGCCTCGGCTGGGCGAAATCCGCGATCGCAAGCGACCCTACGCGACGATCGGGTTGTTCGAATACGAGCCGCCGTTCGGACCCGGGCAGGACTTCCGATATTTGGCGGGCGCGGAGATCGAGCTCGATTCCGAAGCGCCGCTGCCGGAAGGCATGACGGAGCGGACGATCCCGGCCGGCGAGTTCCTGGCCGTGACGTACCGCGGCAAGGCGGACGGCTTCGGGAGGGCGTGGGATTTCTTCCACGGGTATTGGTTCCCCCAGCAGACGGCTTACGACGCGATCGACGAGTTCGAGTACGAACGGCATGACGAGAGATTTCTCGGGACGGATCGGGAGGAGTCGGTGTTCGAGCTTCATTTCCCGTTGCGTCCGAGAACTCGGGATTCGCGGCTGACGGAGAAGATCGTGGTCGACGAGAAGGGCGGACACGCGCTGCAAGATTTGCGCGGCGAGAACGTGCGGATGGTCAGCTTCCAAGGGGCGTCCCTGCACGGCATCGACATGCGGGAGGCGAAGCTGCGCCACGTCAACTTCGTAGGATCCGAATGGGAGCATATTTATTTCGCCGACGTGCGCATCAACATGACCCAAATGGGCGGCACCGTATTCGAGAACATCCGCCGTCCGGACGCGGCGGCGAGCCGCCTCGACGCGGAGCCGGGCACCGACGGCTGGGTGAACGTCGAGCCGGTGACGTTCCGCGACAGCGATCTGAGCGAAGCGCGCTTCGAGAACTGCGATCTGCGGGACGTCTCTCTGGACGGCTGCCGGATCGAAGGGATGCGCATCGACGGCATCCCGGTCGACGCGCTGCTGGCGGCTTATCGTTCGAAGCAAGGCTGATCGCGGCGCTTGCACGTTAGAGACGGTCGACCTCGACGAAGCCGGCCATCCGCCGCGCCTGATACCGAATCGGCGACGAGCCGCCGACGAGAATCGCGTTGCGTTGGTCCGCCGCGTTCGCGGACGGGAGCACGAACGCTTTCGCGTAGGCGAATTCGGCGCGGAGCGCCGCGAATACGGACGACGTTCGGAGGTCCCGTTCCCCGCGCACGGTCACGTTGAACAACGCCGCGCCGCGGTCGTCGAGCTTCTCCCGCGCGAGCCGGAAGAAGTCCGCGTCGACGAGCCGATCCGGCACGCCGTCTTCGGTGAAGGCGTCCACGACGACGAAGTCGAGCGACTGCGGCGCCTCGCGCTCCAAGAGGAGCCGCCCGTCGCCGATGACCGGCGGTACGCCGCGATATCCGAAGTGCGACGCGCTCAGCTCGGCCACGTCCGCGTCCAGCTCCGCGATGCGAAGCCGCTTGCCCTGCAAGCGGCCGGGCATTGTCCCGACGCCGTGACCGATCAGGAAGACGTCCTCGAACGTCGGATCCGTACACTCCATCACGTGCAGCATCGCCCGCGGATACTCCAGCACGAATCGATCGGGATCGGACAGATCGATCGCCCCTTGCACGGCCGCCTCCGAGAACGCCAACACCCGAAACCTTCCCCGCTCGCCGTATAATTCCGTCGTCTCGTAGACGGTTAGGGATTGATCGGGGGATGTCCTTTTCCAAATCACATTCACATTCACTACTCGAAGCCTCCAGCGCAACCGATATGGACTCCTTACCAAGGAGAGCGTCACCCTAGAAGGTAGGTCTAAACAAGAACATATATACCATGACGGATCAGGGCAGACAAGCATGAACGCGGAACGACCGCTGGCGATATTGGGGTCGAACGAGCGATAATCGCCCTCCTTAATCATGTACGCCGCGATCCTAAATATTCCTTGACAAGAATATTCCGAGAGGGATATATTATGGTCATGAACAACACATGGAGCGCTCTTGCCGAGCCGAATCGATTGCACATTGTCGAACTGTTGGGTAGCGGTCCCCTCTCCGTGGGGGAGATCGCGGATCGACTGGGGCTGCGGCAGCCGCAAGTATCGAAGCATCTCCGGGTTCTTGCCGATGCCGGCATCGTCGAGGCGCGAGCGGTCGCCAACCGGAGGATGTACAGCCTGCGGCTCGAACCGTTCCAGGCGCTGGACGCGTGGCTGAAGACGTTCCGTCACGTGACGAACCAGCGGCTCGATCATCTGGAGAGATACTTGCGTGTGCTGCAAGGCATGGATGCGACGCGCGAAGACGAATGACGATTCCACGCGAAGGGAAGGAAGGCGAGACGCACGACGCGTTCGAGAAGCTGTCCGCGGGCGGAGCATTCTATTTCGAAACTATGTAAACAACCAGGATCAGTCGCGGGATTTCTTTACGGAGAAGCTGGGGTTTCAGGTGATCGACGAGGTCGTCATCGAGGAAACCGGCAAAAAAGGCGGGCAGGGATCGAGTCCCTGCCCGCCCCTTCTATTTAGCGGCGAAACGTACGCTTTCTTGAATGCGCCTGGAAGCCGGCACGAAGTAAAGCAGGAACGCGGCGCAGAGGACGGCGATGAAGCCGTACCCGCCGAAGACGTCCCAACGGGCGGAGCACCAGCCGAAGCCGAGGCCGACGGCCGTCGCGACCCCGTTCCCGGCCAACGATTGGAACGAGTCGATCGTCGCCCGCATCGTTCCGTCGATCCGATGATGCAGATAGCCGGTCGCGAGCGGGTTGACGACGCCGGAGGCGAAGCAGACGGCCAGCAGCGCCGCCGCGCCGGCGAGTCCGGGAGCGGCCGCGACGAAGCCGAGGCCGAGGGCGAACGCCGCTACGATGGCGGCGAGCAGCGCGCGGGTAGGGATGCGGCGCCGCAGCGAGTCGGCGAGCAGGCTGCCCGGCAGCTGAAGCGCTAGCAGCGCCGCCGAGAACGGGCCGAACCACGCGAGCGGCACCTCGAATCGGTCGAGGTATAGCTGCCAGAACTCGTCGACATAGTCGAACGAGGCGCCGACGACCATCGCGGCGACGAGTACGAGCCGCACGTCGCCGCGGCTTCGGAAGAAGCGCCATGCTTCCGCGACGTACCGGCGAATCGGGATCGCTTCGTCCTTCTCCTCCGCCGAGACGGGCGGCTCGACGAGCGTCAGCGCGAAGCCGAGGCCGGCGACGGCTCCGATCAAGGACAACCAATAATTGAGCTCGAGGTCGAATCGGCCGGCGAGCCATCCGCCGCTCAGCGCGGCGAGAATGGCCGCGCCGAAGTCGATGCCGTTCAGCCGCCCGAGCTTCTGCTCGAAGAGCTGTTCCCGGCCGTGGCGGCGCAACGAATCGTACAACAGCGCGTTCTCCGAGCCGCTGCTCGCGGCGGAGGCGATGCCGGCCAAGACGACCACCGCCGCGAAGTGCCAGAACGTCTGCGCATACAGCAAAATCAAAAATTCCGCGCATCCGAGCGCGGCTGCGGACACGATCAGCTTCTTCCGTCCGAACCGGTCCGCCAGAATCCCGGTAGGCACCTCCAACAGAACGATCGTGACGGCGTACAAAATTTCGGTGTAAACGACATGCTCGATCGTCATGCCGCGTTGTTCCCAGAACAGCCGCTCGATGACGTAAGCGGGGATCAGGCTCTGAAAGAAGCGCGCCCCGTACAGCTTCCATACGTTGTTCATTGCGTTCATGCGGTTGCGTATGCTCCCTTCGTAACCTTCGTGTCGCGGTAAGCTAACGAACGGGTACGACGGCGGCGGACGCGGCCTGCGGTGAACGACGGCGGATTAACAAGGAGGTCTGGCGAGCGTCATGTCGGGTTCGACTCCCTTCCGGCAAGGATGTTTCATTATGTATTTCCATCGTACGGTACCGCGCCGCTAAGATCAAATCCGAAATGCACGCGCTTCCAAAAAAACCTCGACTCCAAGTAGAGTCGAGGTTTCGACGTGCCTTCTATCGGATCGCGCTTCCGCCGAAGAGGAAACGGTGCTCCCAATGCGTACCGTCGATCTTGCTGACCGTTACGCCCTCGTCCTCCGAGAACGTGTGCAACACTTTGCCGTCTCCCATGTAGATGCCGACGTGCGTGATCCGCTTGTCGTCTTTGTCAAGATCTCGGTAATCGTCCGCGTCCGAGCCGCGGTACGACATGAAGAACATTAAGTCGCCCTTCTTGAGATTTTGCCAGCGCTTCGTCGTCTCTCCGACTTTCTTCACGAATTCCGCTTGCCCTCTAGAGTCGCTAGGCAAGGTAATCCGCGCCCCTTCTCGGAACGCTTGCCGCGTGAAGTCCGAGCAATCGAACGTCCGCGTGTTGCTGCGGCTCGAGCCGAATTCGTAAGGGGTTCCAAGATAATCGAGGCCATTGTTGATTACGGATTTCGCTACGGCCGGGGACGCATCCGCCTCGCTCGGCAACAAGGGAAGAGCACCTAGAGCGATGGCTGCGGCAGCGACAATAGTAAGCGCTTTCTTCATTTTCATGGGTACTTCCTCCTTAGGGTTGAAGTGTGCCGGCGAGAGCTGGAGCGTTGCATGCAAGACATTGATCTATAAGATCGAAAATCGCGAATCCCGATTCGCGATTCATTGGCAGCTTCCTCGCAATACTTCTGATCTATCATTTTCGTATAGAAGTTTCGGCTACATCCCTACAGTAACAAAAAGGTTGCAGTCTCGTAAGAGAGAGTTGGAGGAAACGTAGGAAGCATTCGCCAACGGCGGAGGAAGACATGATTTCGGGAAAAGGGGGCAGTCTAAGAAAAAATACGGACGAAAGGACGGGTTCCGCATGATGAACGATCTGTTAAAGAGAGCGATTTCCCTAGGCGTCGGCATTACGGTGACGAGCAAGGAACGAATCGAAAAATACGTGGACGACCTCGTCCGAACGGGCGACGTCGGTCCATCGGAATCGAAGGAGCTCGTCGCGCGTCTCGTCCAGCGGGGCGAGGAGCAGCAAGCCGAGCTGAAGCGGGTCGTGAAGGATCAGCTGCACAGCATGCTCGCGGAGCTGCGGGTGGCGACGAAGGAGGATGTGGAGCGGCTGGAACGCCGGTTGTCCACGATGGAAGCGAAGCTTCCGCCGGAGGCGACGCCTGACGCGACGGAGACGGCCGCGCCGCCGGCACCGCCTGCGCCATAGGGCGTACGGGCAAGATAAGCGTCGGAACGAGAGGGTGGCGGCATGTTGATCGGCAGGCAAATTCGCCATATGAACCGGTACCGGGAAATCGCGGCGGCGCTCATTCGCCACGGCTTCGGCTTCATCGTGGAAGGAACGGAGCTGTTCCACGCGCTGTCGCTTCCGGCCCGGCTGTTTCGCGGGGTCCGGGAGGTCGAACGCAAGTCGGTCGGCGAGCGGCTGCGGTATGTCATTCAAGAGCTGGGTCCGACGTTCGTGAAGCTCGGGCAGATCGCCAGCACGCGGTCGGATATGCTGCCGGGGGATATCGTGGCGGAGCTGTCGAAGCTGCAGGATCAAGTCGAGCCTTTCCCGTACGCGGTCGTCGAGGAGATCGTCGCTTCGGAGCTGGGCGGCCGAATCGCGGACCTCTTCGCTTCGTTCGACCCGCATCCGATCGCCGCGGCGTCGATCGGCCAAGTGCACATCGGCACGCTTCGTACGGGGGAACGGGTCGCCGTGAAAATCCAGCGTCCCGGCATCGCCCCGGCGATACGCACCGACTTGGAAATCTTGCGCAACCTCGCGGCGATCGCGGAAGCTCGGTTCGAATGGGCGAGACGGTACCAGCTGCAGGGCATGATCGCCGAGCTCAGCCGCGCGCTGCTGCAGGAGCTCGATTATCAGATCGAAGGCCGGAATACGGATCAGATCGCAAGGCAGTTCAAGGGAGATCCGAAAGTGCGCGTGCCGGTCATTCACTGGAAGCAGACGTCCAAGCGCGTGCTCGTTATGGAATATTTGGAGGGCGTCAAGGTAAGCGAGAGGGATCGGCTCGTTCGGGAAGGGGTGAATCGGAAGGGGACGGCGGAGCGCATCTTGAACGCGCTGTTTCGCCAGATGTTCGTCGAAGGCTTCTTCCACGCGGACCCGCATCCGGGCAATCTGCTCGCCATGCCTGACGGCTCGATCGCGTTCATCGACTTCGGCATGGTCGGACGGATGACGGAGAGCATGAAGGAAAGCTTCTCGGATCTGATCATCGCGCTGATGCGACAGAGCACCGAGGGCATTCTCAAGGCGGTGCTCCGCATGGGGCTGGTCTCGGACGACGTCCCGATGGACGAGCTGCGCCGGGACGTCGAGGATTTGCGGACCAAATATTACGGCGTCCCGTTCAGCGAGATGAGCCTCGGGGAAGCGGTGAACGATCTGCTTGATACGGCCCGCCGGCACAATATCCGGATTCCGACGGATTTCCTGCTGCTCGGCAAGGCGCTGCTTACGGTGGAGGGCGTCGTCGTCGCGCTCGATCCCGACATCAGCATCGTCAGCCTCGCCGAGCCGTTCGGGCTGCGGCTGCTGCGGGAGCGCCTCCGTCCGAAGCGGCTCGCCGCCGCCGCGTGGCGGGATGCGTCCGAATACGGCGACCTGCTCGCGAAGCTGCCGAAGCAGGCGAACGAGCTGATGAACGTGGTGAAGAACGGGCAGGCGCGGCTCGAAATCAGCGTACCGGAACTGGACGTCTTCCTGCGTAAGCTCGACCGCATCAGCAATCGTCTTTCGTTCAGCGTCGTCATGCTGGCGATCAGCATCGTGATGGCCGGACTGATCGTCGGATCGTCGCTCAGCCGGCAGCCGGGACTGCTTCTTAATGTGCCCGCGATCATTATCGGCTTCGGCATCGCGATGGCGATGCTGGCGTGGCTGCTGTTCGCCATATTTAAGTCGGGGCGGTTTTAGAGCCGGTCGGATCCCGTTCGCGCGAGCGACAACGCCCGGTACGCGCTCGGCGGAACGTGGAAACGGGCGCGGAACGCCCGGCAGAAATACGGGTAGCTGCGGAAGCCCGACGCTTCCGCGATCGCCTCGAGCGGGAGATCGCTCAACAGAATGCGTTCGGAGGCGGCGGCGAGCCGTACCTCCAGCGCGTACTTCATAATCGACTGTCCGAAGGTACGCTTGAACAAATGAGACGCGGTCGAGACGCTCACGCCGTGGCGCTTCGCGATCGAAGCGAGCGTCAGCGGCTCCGTGGCATGCCGTTCGAGGTACCGCTTGATCTGGTAAGGTACGTAAGCGGCATCGCCCGAAGCGCCGATCCGCCGGTTCCGGACGGCGCGCTCCAGCGTAAGGCACAACGCCTTCAGCAGCGCTTCCGTCAGCTCCTCGTTATCGTCGCGCAAATTGCGCTTCTCGTAGACGAGCCGCCGCCAGAGCGACAAGATTTCTTCGCTCGCTTCGATGCGCGACTTGGAGGGGAAGTCGGTTCGCGCCAGCCATGCGTCGATCCAAGGTCCGTCGCAGACCAAGTAGAAATCCGCGCTGTCGATGCGCTTCTCCCCGTTCTCGTCCGGACCCGCGTCGATCTCGAGCCGATACGAGTCGCCCGGCTTCGAGACGATCAGGTCCCCGGGCTCGATCGAATGCTTCGTGCCGCATAATACGGCCGAACACGTCCCCGTCACCTGCAGCCGAAGCAGCAGATGGGGTTGTTTTTGGATTCCCTGGCTGTAGAACGGCTTCGCATGCCGCGAGTAGCCGAGCGCGATCGTACGCGCGCCGACGACGTCCATAGCGGCGGCCTCCTTTGCTCCAACATCTCCTTTCATCATAACAATTGCAAGATCGGTCAACAATCGGCGAATCGGACATTCTCTTCGGCAAGCGCTCTTATTTATACTTGGGTCTAGCGGGGACAGGAAGAACGCAAGGCGTAACCCAGGCGTTCTTCGCGAAAATAAGTCAAACGAAAGAGGGATCGATCACATGAGCGGCAAGTTGCGGTTGGGCGTCGTAGGCGCGGGAGGCATCTTTAAAGCGGTACATCAGAAAGCATGGATGGAGCATCCGGAAGTCGAAGTCGTCGCGGTATGCGACATCAATCTGGAGCGGGCGCGGCAGGTCGCGGCAAGCATGGGCGTCGAAGCGGCTTACGCGGATTATCGGGAGCTGCTGAAGCGGGACGATATCGATATGATCGATATTTGCACGCCGAATTTGTTCCACTCCGAAATCGCGATCGCCGCGCTGCAGGCCGGGAAGCATGTGTTCTGCGAAAAGCCGGACGCCGTCAACCCCGAAGAAGCGCAGAAGATGGCCGACGCGGCCGCGGCGAGCGGCAAGCTGCTCATGGTCATGCGGAACAATCGGTTCAATCCGTCGTCGCAGTTCTTGAAGCGGTTCATCGACGAGGGGCTGATGGGCGAAATCTACACGGGACGCTGCGGCTGGGTGCGACGCAGGGGCATTCCGGGCAAGGGCGGCTGGTTTACGACGAAGGAGCTGTCGGGCGGCGGTCCGCTGATCGACCTCGGCGTGCACTTCATCGACGTCGCGATGTGGCTGATGAACAACCCGAAGCCGGTGGCGGTTACCGGGGCGACGTATACGAAGTTCGCGAACGACGACATTTCCGATTCCGTGCACAGCTCGTTCGGCGAGAAGAAGGACGACGGCACGTTCGACGTCGAGGATCTCGCGATCGGCTTCATCCGATTCGAGAACGGCGCGTCGCTGCAGATCGAATTCAGCTGGGCGTCGAACGTCGGGGAAGAGATGAACTTCGTCGAGCTGCGCGGCACGAAGTCGGGCGCGAGCCTGAAGAACGGCAGGCTGCAGATTTTCTCGGAAGCGGCCGGCCAGCTGACGGACACGGTGCCGGTCATCAAGGGCGCCGAGCACGTGCAGCCGCATGCGGAGCATATCAAGCATTTCGTCGATTGCTTGATGGGGCGCGCGGAGCCGATCATTCGTCCGGAGCACGGGGTCGACATGATCAAGATTTTGTCCGCGATTTACGAGTCGGCCGAGACGGGACGCGAAGTACGGTTATAGTATAGAAAAAGCTGCTCCGGACGCCGATGGCGCGGAGCAGCTTTTTTTCGGTTTGCGCCTATCGCTGGCTGGCTTTACGGCAGCTGCGTAGAGCCCATCAGCCAACGGTCGCACTCGCGCGCGGCCTCGCGGCCTTCGTTGATCGCCCAGACGACGAGGCTCTGGCCGCGGCGCATGTCGCCGGCGGCGAACACGCCTTCGACGTTCGTCGCGTACGCGCCGTACGCCGCCTTGGCGTTCGAACGCTCGTCGCGCTCGACGCCGAGCTGCTCGAGCACGGTCGGCTCCGGGCCGAGGAAGCCCATCGCGAGCAGCACGAGATCGGCCGGGTACACCTTCTCGCTGCCCGGTACCTCGACGGGAACGAAGCGGCCGGCGTCGTCCTTTTTCCACTCGATCTGCACGGTGTGAAGCTCCTTCACATGGCCGTTCTCGTCGCCGACGAACTTCTTGGTGTTGATCAGGTACCGGCGCGGGTCGTCGCCGAACGCGGCGGCGGCTTCCTCCTGCCCGTAGTCCATCTTGTACACCTTCGGCCATTCCGGCCACGGATTGTTCGCGGCGCGCTTCTCGGGCGGCCTCGGCATAATCTCGAATTGCGTGACGCTCTTCGCGCCGTGGCGCATCGACGTGCCGACGCAGTCGGTGCCGGTGTCGCCGCCGCCGATGACGATGACGTGCTTGCCCTCGGCGGACAGGAAGGCGCCGTCGGCGTGCTCCGAATCGAGCAGGCTCTTCGTATTTTTGTGCAAAAACTCCATCGCGAGATGGACGCCCTTCAGTTCGCGCCCCTCGATGCCGAGATCGCGCGCCTTCGTCGCGCCGCCGCACAGGACGATCGCGTCGTACTCCTCGCGCAGCCGCGACGCGGGCACGTCCTTGCCGATCTCGCAGCCCGTTACGAACGTAATTCCTTCCGCCTTCATCAGGTCGATCCGGCGCTGGACGTATTTCTTATCCAGCTTCATGTTCGGGATGCCGTACATGAGCAGGCCGCCGGGGCGATCGGCGCGCTCGTATACGGTTACCGTATGACCGGCTTTGTTCAGCTGCGCGGCGCAGGCGAGGCCGGACGGGCCGGAGCCGACGACGGCGACCTTCTTGCCGGTGCGCGTCTCCGGCGGCTGCGGGGTAATCCAGCCTTCGGCGAAGCCGCGTTCGACGATCGCCTTCTCGATCGACTTAATGGCGACCGGCGCATCGTTCAATCCGACCGTGCATGAACCTTCGCACGGAGCGGGACAGACGCGGCCCGTGAATTCCGGGAAGTTGTTCGTCCGGTGGAGCCGGTCCAGCGCCTCGCGCCATCGGCCCCGGTAGACGAGATCGTTCCATTCCGGGATCAGGTTGTTGACCGGACAGCCCGCGGCCATGCCGGCGATCAGCTTGCCGGTGTGGCAGAACGGGATGCCGCAATCCATGCATCGCGCCCCTTGATCGCGGAGCTTCTCCTCCTGCATCGGCGCGGCGAACTCGCGAAAGTGAGAGATGCGAAGGAGCGGCGCTTCCTCCGTCGCCGTTTCGCGGCGGTATTCCATAAATCCTGTCGGTTTGCCCATGAATCTCGTTCCTCCTCCCCTGGATTAGTTGCCGCCGACGCGGGAGACGTCGCGCATATTTTCTTCGAACGCCGCAAGGATCGCCTTGTCGTTCGCGAGACCCGCCTTCTTGCCTCGTTCGATCGCCTCGAACATCCGCTTGTAGTCCTTCGGGATGATCTTCACGAAGTCGAGCACGGCTTCCTCCCAGCGATCTAGGATGCGCCGGCCGACGTCGCTGTCGGTGAACTTCACGTGATTGCGGATCATCGTCTTCACTTCGTTCACTTCGTAGTGCTCTTCGATCTTCTCGAACAGCACCATCTCCGCGTTGACGCGGCTCCGGAGCGCGCCTTGCGGGTCGTACACGTAAGCGATGCCGCCCGACATACCCGCCGCGAAGTTGCGGCCCGTGGGGCCGAGCACGACGACGCGTCCGCCGGTCATATATTCGCAGCCGTGATCGCCGACGCCCTCGACGACGGCCTGCACGCCGCTGTTGCGCACGGCGAACCGTTCGCCGGCGATGCCGCGGATGTACGCTTCGCCGCTCGTCGCGCCATAGAAAGCTACGTTGCCGATGATGATGTTATCTTCGGGAACGAACGCCGCCTTTTCCGGAGGAAACACGACGATCTTGCCGCCGGACAGTCCCTTGCCGACATAATCGTTCGCGTCGCCCTCGAGCGA
This sequence comes from Paenibacillus antri, assembly GCF_005765165.1. Classification (NCBI taxonomy): domain Bacteria; kingdom Bacillati; phylum Bacillota; class Bacilli; order Caryophanales; family Paenibacillaceae; genus Paenibacillus; species Paenibacillus antri. The sequence goes on from NZ_VCIW01000012.1 coordinate 92,044, forward strand.
CAGCGTCACGCCCCTCGGCACGAAGGCGCCGAAGCTCTGACCCGCGGAGCCGTCGAAATGGATGCGGATCGTGTCGTGCGGCAGCCCCTCGGCGCCGTACCGCCGCGTCACTTCGCTGCCGAGAATCGTGCCGACGACGCGGTTCGTGTTGCGGATCGGCAGCACCGCGTGGACGTTCTCCTTGCGTTCGAGCGCAGGCTCGCAAATTTCGAGCAGCTTGACGACGTCGATGGAGCGATCCAGCCCGTGGTCCTGCTTGACGGAGCAGAAGCGCCCCACGGTGTCCGGCACGTCGGGCCGGTGGAGAAGAGGCGTCAGGTCAACGCCGCGCGCCTTCCAGTGCGCGATCGCCTGCTTCGGCTCAAGCACGTCGGTACGGCCGACCATCTCTTCGATCGTACGGAAGCCGAGCGAGGCCATCAATTCTCGCGTATCCTCCGCGATGAACTTCATCAGGTTGACGACGTGCTCCGGGTCGCCGGCGAATTTGGCGCGAAGCTCCGGATTTTGCGTCGCGACGCCGACCGGGCACGTGTCGAGATGGCACACGCGCATCATGACGCACCCGAGCGCGATGAGCGGCGTCGTGGCGAAGCCGAATTCTTCGGCGCCGAGCAGGGCGGCGACGACGACGTCGCGGCCGGTCATCAGCTTGCCGTCCGTCTCGACCGTGATGCGGCTGCGCAGGTCGTTCAGCACGAGCGTCTGGTGCGTCTCCGCGAGACCGAGCTCCCACGGCAGGCCGGCGTGCCGGATACTCGTCTGCGGCGAGGCGCCCGTGCCGCCTTCGTAGCCGCTGATCAGCACGACGTCGGCTTTGCCCTTGGCGACGCCGGCGGCGATCGTGCCGACGCCGACCTCGGAGACGAGCTTCACGCTGATGCGCGCCCGCGGGTTGGCGTTCTTCAGGTCGTGAATGAGCTCGGCGAGATCCTCGATCGAATAGATGTCATGGTGCGGCGGCGGGGAGATGAGGCCGACGCCCGGCGTCACGCCGCGCACCTCTGCGACCCACGGGTACACCTTGCTGCCCGGCAGCTGCCCGCCCTCGCCGGGCTTCGCGCCCTGCGCCATCTTGATCTGAATCTCGTCGGCGTTCACCAGGTAATTGCTTGTGACGCCGAAACGGCCCGAGGCGACCTGCTTGATCGCGCTGCGGCGAAGATCGCCGTTCGCGTCGGGCAAGAACCGGTTCGGATGCTCGCCGCCTTCGCCGGTGTTGCTCTTGCCGCCGATGCGGTTCATCGCGATCGCGAGCGTCTCGTGCGCCTCCTGACTGATGGAGCCGTACGACATGGCGCCCGTCTTGAACCGCTTGAAAATCGCCTCCGCCGGCTCGACCTCCTCGATCGGCACCGGCTGCCGACCGCTCCTGAATTGCAGCAGGCCGCGAAGGTGGAACTGCTTCTCGCTGTCGCGCGCGATCCATTTCGCGAATTGCTTATACGTCTGGTAGTTGCCGGTGCGCACGGCGGATTGGAGAGCGTGGATCGTCTCCGGGCTGTACAGATGCTCTTCGCCGTCCTTGCGCCATTGCAGGTCGCCGCCGGGGTCGAGGGTGGCATCGCCTCCGTGCCGCTTCGAGAACGCTCGATCATGCCGCAGCAGCGTCTCCTTCGCGACTTCCTCGATGCCGATGCCTTCGATGCGGGACGTCGTCCACGTGAAATACTTTTCCACGAATGCCGCGTTCAGGCCGATCGCTTCGAAAATTTGCGCGCCCCGATAGCTTTGGATCGTCGAGATGCCCATCTTGGCGAGCACCTTCACGACGCCCTTGGTGGCGGCTTTCACGTAGTTGTATTCGGCTTTCGCCCGGTCGACGCCCTTCAATTGCCCTTCCTCGATCATGCCGCCTAGCGTCTCGAACGCGAGGTACGGATTGATCGCCTCCGCGCCGAAGCCGAGCAGCACCGCGAAATGATGCACCTCCCGCGGCTCTCCCGACTCCAACACGAGACTGACGCGCGTGCGCGTCCCTCGGCGGATGAGGTGATGATGCGTCCCCGCCACGGCGAGCAGCGCGGGGATCGGCGCAAGGTCCGCGCTCACGCCGCGGTCGGACAGCAGAATGAGATTGGCGCCCGCGGCGATCTCTCGGTCGACGGCCGCGAACAGCGTCTCCATCGCGCGCTCGAGCCCCTCGGCGCCGCTCGCGGCGGGAAACAGGATCGGCACGGTGGACGAGCGGAACCCTTCGCGCCGGATGTAGCGCAGCTTCGCCAACTCGACGTTCGTCAGGAACGGCGTCTTCAGACGAATGTGTCGGCAGCTCTCCGGCTCCGGCGCGATCAGATTGCGCTCCGGTCCGAGCGTCGTGCCCTGCGCCGTAATGATCTCCTCGAAGTTCGCGTCGATCGGCGGGTTCGTCACCTGCGCGAACAGCTGCTTGAAATAGTGGTAGAGCAGCTGCGGCCGCTCCGACAGGACGGCGAGCGGCGCGTCGTAGCCCATCGAGCCGATCGGGTCGATGCCGTGCGTCGCCATCGGCTCCAGAAACTTGCGCAGCGTCTCGAAGCTGTAGCCGAACGCCTGCTGGCGCCGGCGCAGCTCGGCGACCGCCGCCCCCGGCGGTTCGAGCGTCGCGACCCCCGCCGCGGATTCCCGCGCCGCCTCCGTAGGCGTCTCCGGCAAATCCTCCAGGCTGATCAAGTGCAAATCGAGCCAAGCCTGGTACGGCTTCTCGTTTACGATGCGCGCCTTGATCTCCTCGTCCGAGACGATGCGGCCTTCCGTCGTGTCCACGAGCAGCATGCGTCCCGGCTGAAGCCGCGACTTCGCGGCGATCCGCTCGGGCGGCAGCGGCAGGACGCCGACCTCCGACGCGAGCACGATCAGATCGTCCGTGGTGACGTAGTAGCGGGAGGGGCGGAGGCCGTTGCGGTCGAGCACGGCGCCGATCATCCGTCCGTCGGTGAACGCGATCGCGGCGGGGCCGTCCCACGGTTCCATCAAGCAGCTATGGTATTCGTAGAAGGCTTTCTTTTCCGGGCTCATCGATTCATGCTTCGACCAGGGCTCCGGAATCATCATCATCGCCGCATGCGGCAGCGACCGTCCGGAGAGCATGAGAAACTCGAGCACGTTATCGAAAATTTGCGAATCGGAGCCGTCCGTATCGACGATCGGGAGAATCTTGCGGATATCGTCGCCGAACAGTTCGGACGCGAGCAGCGATTCGCGCGCGCGCATCCAGTTGATATTGCCTCGAAGCGTGTTGATTTCGCCGTTGTGGATTAAGTAGCGGTACGGGTGGGCCCGTTCCCAGCTCGGGAACGTATTCGTGCTGAATCGCGAGTGGACGAGCGCCAGCGCGCTCTCGCAGGAAGGATCTTGCAGTTCAAGGTAATAGGCGTCTACCTGTTCGGGCGTCAGCATGCCCTTGTACACGATGGTGCGGCTCGAGAAGCTCGAGAAATAGCGGGGTTCTTGCGCTGCGACCGTCTCCAACGCCCGTTCGGCGCGCTTGCGGATGACGAACAGCTTCCGTTCGAACGCGAGGTCGTCGCCGCCGCCGGGACCGGAGCTGGAGCATGCGACGAACAGCTGCCGGACGACGGGCTCCGCCGCCTTCGCGCGGTCGCCGAGCGTTCCGTTATCGACCGGCACGGTGCGCCAGCCGAGGACGATCTGGCCTTCTTCGCGAACGATGTCTTCGACGAGGCGCTCGCATTCCGCGCGCGTCGCGGCGTCCTTCGGCAGGAACGTCATGCCGACGCCGTACGTTCCGGGAGAGGGGAGCTCGAAGCCGAGGCCGAGACACGCTTTCACAAAATAACGGTGAGGGATTTGGAGCAAGATGCCGGCTCCGTCCCCCGTGTTCGTTTCGCTGCCTTGGCCGCCTCGATGGTCGAGGTTGCAGAGCACGCTTAGCGCCTGCCGGACGATCTCGTGGGAGGGAGCGCCCTTGATGTTCGCTACGAAACCGATACCGCACGCGTCATGCTCGTTGCGAGGGTCGTAGAGCCCCTGTTTTGGGGGTAGCCTGTGATCCTTCATCGATGCCAACCTTTCTTCACTGGTTTCGGTGGGTGGATGCGAGTCTCGGCATGTTGTCTATGTACATATATATAGAAGAATTGAGGAAATATGGCTTCCGGCGAAAAGGACGTCCCACCCGTACGCTCTCCTGCCGGGAAAACACGAAAGTACGGAAAATTGAAGCGCTTACAATGTAAGAAAATGTAACGGTAAAATATAGTCACGATTCTATCACTCGTTTTGCGATCGCACAATACTGAAATTTGAGAAAATGGCGAAATTTCTGACAAGTCGTGTCAGAGTTTCCTCCCCGCCGAACCAGACTCTCTCTTTGTGCCGCTTGTCCTCGTTTTCCCTTGAGTCAGCTAACAGTACCGTAGAATGCTCGCACCGCCGCCGCCCGTTTTCTTTTTGTGCCGCTTGTCCTCGATTTCCCTTGGATCAGCTAACAGTACCGTAGAATGCTCGCACCGCCGCCGCCCGTTCTCTCTTTCCGCCGCTTGTCCTCGATTTCCCTTGGATCAGCTAACAGTACCGTAGAGTGCTCACACCGTCGCCGCCCGTTTTCTTTTTGTGCTGCTTGTCCTCGATTTCCCTTGGATCAGCTGACAGTACCGTAGAGTGCACACACCGCCGCCGCCCGTTCTCTCTTTCCGCCGCTTGTCCTCGATTTCCCTTGAGTCAGCTAACAGTACCGTAGAATGCTCGCACCGCCGCCACCCGTTCTCTCTTTCCGCCGCTTGTCCTCGATTTCCCTTGGATCAGCCGGCCGCAGCTGAGCGAAGGGAAGATAAGGAGAAGGGAGCGCGAAAGACTTACCGGAGACCTGGCGCCACCGCCGCACACCTTGTCCATAGCCGGCCGCAGCTGAGCGAAGGGAAGACGAGGAGAGGGGAGCGCGAAAGACTTACCGGAGACCTGGCGCCACCGCCGCACACCTTGTCCATAGCCGGCCGCAGCTGAGCGAAGGGAAGACGAGGAGAAGGGAGCGCGAAAGACTTACCGGAGACCTGGCGCCACCGCCGCACACCTTGTCCATAGCCGGCCGCAGCTGAGCGAAGGGAAGACGAGGAGAAGGGAGCGCGAAAGACTTACCGGAGATCTGGCGCCACCGCCGCACACCTTTATCCTTGGTCGGCCGTATCGGAGCACGCGGAAGACTTATTTGGGATCTAGCGTCGTGTGCGGCAGAAGGTGATGCTCGGTAATACCAAGTATGCATCATGGCCCGTTGCTCGGCAGAAAGCTGTGCTCGTTCGGGGGAGCGGTTTCCGAACTAGAGGGAAATCCTCCCGCTAATTTCGCTGCTGACCCCCGTTTTCGGGGGATTAGACGGAAAACATGGAGCTAATTCGACGCAGGGAGCGGGAAATCGAGGAATGGCGGTACATTAGACGGAGGTTTTCCCGCTAACTGCGAGGACCGGCAACCCGGCCTCCGATTAGTGGGAGAATTTCCATCTAAATCGTCGGGCTGGCTAACGTGTAAAGAAGGACCGCCCCGACCGGGGCGGTCCTTCGCGAACCGACTTAAAATTCCACCTTGCGGATTGCGCTATCGATCGGGATGCCCTTACGCGACAGCAGGTACACCTCGAGCCGTGCGGCCTTGTCGCCCGCGAGGGCCGGCTTTTCGACCGGGATGGAGAAGCTGCCGTCGGCCGCGACCCGGTCGCGGTAGGCCGTCCCGGCGACGACAAGGTAGCCTTCATGGTCGTAGATGCGGTACCCGACCCAGACGTCCCGGTCGGCGAGCTTCGGCGTCGCCGCGCCGTGGAGCTCGAGCGCGTTGGTGTTCAGGTTTTCCACCAGCTTCGTCAACGCGAAGTACTTGCTCTCGAAGTCCGGGAGCGGCGTCTCGACGACCGGGTCGTCGTTGTTGAGCGCCGCGGAGATGCGCCAGACGTCGTACGTGAACTCCGCGCGGCCGGACAAGTCCGGCGACGCTGAGCTGTCGGTGAAGTAGACGTCGAGCCGGTCCGGCTGCGGCAGCGTGCCGAACGGCGTCCGCAGCAGCGCGGCGTTGTGGTTGCGCGCGAAGCCGGTGACCGCCGCGTTCAACGTGCCCTCGACCTTCCATTCGCCGCCGCCGCCCCAGACGGCGCCTCCGGAGATGCTGACGATCTGCTGCGCGCCCGCGATGTACGACGGGTCGCCCGAAGGATATGGATGCATCTCCCGCACGGCGTAAAACCGGTCGCGACTCGGGTCGTACGCGACGTCGAAGTTGTTCAGGAAGTCGGGGGCGCCGTCGGTTCGGACGAGCCCGGCGTTCGTCAGCCGCAGCGGCGTCCCGACGACCGGGTTCGCCATGTCGCCGAGGCGCAGCTCGACGCGATAGCCGGCGGTGGCCGAAGCGTCGCCGCGCGTAAAGAACAACATGAGCCAGCCTTGCCCGTCGATGCTCGTGACCGACGGCTGCCCGGCGCCCCAGAACCCGTCGTTCGGATGCGTCACGATCGGCTCCGGGTACTTCACCCACGTACCGTCGAGCGTATCGGCGAACGCGACGCCGATCTGGTTATGCGCGCTCGCGTCCACGTCGTTGCCCAGATAGAACATGGCGTAGTTGTAGACATGCCCGTCTTCGCCGTATTTGAACTTGCCCGCGACGACGGCCGGATCGCAGACGTGGAAGCTGTCCCACGCGCCGGACGGGCCCGCCTGCAGGACGGAGCGGGACTCGACTACGGCGCCGCCGACGATTTTCGTATAGAAAATGTGATCCTTAAACACGCCGTCCTCCGCGTTATGGCAAGAAAACAGATGCTCCGCGTCGCCTTCGCGAAGGACGGCGGGAGCGTACGCGTACGTCTGTCCGGCGGGGTTGTACACCTCCGTCAGCGATCCCGCGTCCCACAGCGCCGCGGAGAAGGCGGACGGGAGCGGGGCCAGGGCGAGCAGCAGCGACAGCATCAAAACGAGCAGCAAGGACTTCCTTCGTTTCCGGTTCATCATCATCGAATCGCCTCGTTTCGTTAGGGTTTCACACATCGTAGCCGGGCGGAGGCGAGCCGGTCTACTTCGATATTTTTACCGCCCGCGCGGAGGAGAAGTAAACAAAAGACAGTCGGGCAGGTAAACAAAGGGGAGAGGGATTCAGGGCGAACCGAAGAATAAACATATCCATATGCACGTACCGGCGCAGAAGGAGCGAATCCGAAAACCATGAGAAGACTGCCGTTCTACCGCGTGCCGACGAAGGGGTTTAACATTTTCCAAAAGCTCGTCGTTGCGTTCCTGCTCGCCATCATCCCGATCCTCGTCGTCAGCGCCTTGATCAACCGTTCCGGCGAAACGGCGATCTACAAGGAAATTACGAATTCGCTGAAGTCCAACGCCCACTTCTACCTGAGCTCGTTCGAGCTCGAGATGGAGCGGGTCATCCGGATGAAGCAGCAATATATCCTCGACAGCGAAGTGCAGCGGCTCATGATGTTCCACATGTTCTACTCCGACAGCGAGTACGTGGAGGCGATGCAGAACATCGAGCGGCGGTTGCAGCAGCTGCACGATTCCAGCTTGTTCGTCCAAGAGCTTAAGCTGCACATCCCCGAAATCGGCATGACGATCCACAACAGCCGCATCGATCGCGTCATGCCGCAGGCGGAGCTCGACGCGTTGGAAGCGCTCTACCGCTCTGGCAAGCACATCTATCCGCTGAACGAGGACGTCCTCATTCTCGGCGAACGGTACCCGACGTCGAATCTCGGCGATTTGCCCGCCACGTTGTGGCTCGAGGTGATCTTGTCGCGCCGGAACATGGAGGATTCGCTCCGAGAGATCGTCCGTTACAACGACGGGGAAGCGATGATCGTCTCCCGTCAAGGGACGTGGGCGCTCGGCTCGCTGCCGCGCAGCGCGTTGTCGCTCGGCCAGCCGCTGACGCAGCGGCTCGACCTGAGCGTCGGCGCCGAGACCGGCTCGGGCATCGGCCGCTTCACGTTGGACGGCGTCTCCTACATCTATGCGAGCGAGACGTCGGAGCTGCTGGACGCCTCTCTCATCGTGTACGTGCCGGAAAACAGCTTCCTCGGCCCGACCCGGTGGTACGAGCAGCTGTATTGGATATTAGCCGGGACGTCGTTCGTGGTGGTCGTCGCCTTTTCCTCTTGGATCTTCCTCCTGGTGCACCGGCCGATGGTTCGGCTGACCGCGGCGTTCCGCCGGCTCGAGAAGGGCGACTTCAATATCTCGCTGCAATACGGCCGCAAGGATGAATTCCATTACTTGTACCAGCAGTTCAACAAGATGTCGGCGCGGCTGCAGCAGCTGATCCAGGACGTCTACGAGCAGGAGCTGCGGTTCAACCGAGCGGAGCTGAAGCAGCTGCAGGCGCAGATCAATCCGCATTTCCTGTATAACATCTTCTTCCTGCTCAACCGGATCGTGCAGCTCGAGGACGTCGACAACGCGAAGAAGCTGACGAAATACTTGGGCCAATACTTCCGGTTCATTACAAGAAACAAGGACGACGAAAATGCGATCGGAGACGAGCTCGCCCACGTCGACGCGTACATCGGCATCCAGCGGCTGCGCTTCGGCAGCAAGCTGGACGCGCGGGTCGAGCCGATCCCGGCGGAAGCCGCGTCGGCGCGGGTGCCGAGGCTCATTCTGCAGCCGATCGTGGAGAACGCGTTCGAGTACGGGCTCGAAGATCATCTCGAAACCGGCGTGCTTCGCGTCTGGTCCGAGATCTCGGACGGCGCGCTCGCGATTCATGTCGAGGACAACGGCGCGAGCCTCCCGGACGAGACGATCCGGACGCTGACGGCGGTGCTGGAGGAGCCGAAGAAGAGCATCGAGACGACCGGAATCGTGAACGTGCATCGCCGGCTGCAGCTGAAGTTCGGCTCGGCGTACGGGCTCGTCGTCGGGCGCAGCGCCTTGGGAGGGCTGCACGTCACGCTTCGAGTGCCGGCGGAGGATCGAGGCCAGCCAGGGCAGCCAGGTCAGCAGGAATCGACGGGAGGGGAACGAGATGTACCGACTATTGATCGTGGACAATGAGGAATACGTCGTGAACGGGCTGGTGGAGCTGTTCCAGCAGGAGAAGCAGCTCGATCTGGAGGTCGCGGGGGCGTATTCCGCGGCGGAGGCGCTGCATCAGCTCATGACGACGCGGATGGACATCGTCATTACCGACATTCGCATGCCGGGCATGAACGGGTTCGAGCTGCAGAAGATCATCGTCTCCCGGTGGCCGCGGTGCAAGGTCGTCTTCCTGTCGGGTTACGACGATTTCAACTATGCGCAGGAGGCGCTTCGCGCCGGTTCCGTCAATTACATCTTGAAGACCGAGGACGACCAGGTCATCATCGACGCCGTGAAGGAGGCGATCCATCGCCTCGAGTCGGAGCGGGAGACGGAGAAGGTGCTGATCGAGGCGAAGTCGCAGCTGAAGCAAGCGCTGACGGGGCTGCAGCGGGAGTTTTTCGAGGGGCTGCTGCTCGGCGACAAGCATATCCTGCGCTCGCTCGAGAAGCAGTTCGACGAGCTGCACATCCCGCTCGCGCCGAACCGCCCGGTCGGCGTCGTCGTCGGCAAGGTCGACGAGTGGCCGGCGGAGCACTCGCATTACGACCGTTCGCTGCTGCTGTACGCGGTGCAAAACATCGCCAACGAATATTTGTCGCTCTCCACGGTGCACGCGTCGTTCGTGTACGAACGCTCGAAGCTCGTCTGGCTCATTCAGACGAAGGCGGAGCCGTGGATGGAGCGATTCCTCGACGACGCGTCGAAGCAGATGGCGTCGCAGTTCGTCTACGGCACGTTCGAGTGCATCCAATCGTCCTGCAGCGACCTGCTGCATCTGCCGCTCTCGTTCGCGATCGGGAAGCACCCGAAGCCGTGGGAGACGCTCGGCGGGGAGGCGGACCGGCTGTTCGCGTCGATTCAGTCGTCGGTGCGGCGCCAGATGCTGTTCATGCAGCGGGAGGAAGCGGACGCGGCCGGCACCGGCAGCGCGTATTCGCTGCAGCATGAAGCGTTCAAGCAATACGAGCTGCTGTCGTACAGCCTCGAGCATAACAACCGCGAGGAGTTCGGGCGCATCCTCGAGTCGCTGCTCGAGGCGGGCGACAAGGCGGCGCGGTCGGGCAACGACATCGTGCGGCAGCAGATCGCCGGCGCCGTCCTGTCTGTGCTGTGCGGCTACCTCGACAAGCTGCCCGCGGACGAAGTGGACGGCTCGATCGCGGAGATCAAGCGCGGATACGAGACTGGACGCCCCGAGGCGTGGGAGACGCAGCGGGCGCATGCCCGCGCGCTCGCGGACTATATTCTGGGCCGTCACGTGCAGGCGGAGGAGAGCGAAGAGAATCGGATCATCACTAGCATCCATGCATACTTGAACGCCAACCTCGGCGGCGATCTGTCGCTCAAGACGATGGCGCTCGCGCTCGGGCACAATCCTTCGTACTTGTCCCGGCTCTATAAGCAAAAGGCGGGCAAGGGGCTGTCCGAGACGGTCATGGAGCTGAAGCTGGCGAGGGCGAAGGCGCTGCTCGCGCAGCCGAACTACCGGATTCAGGACATCTCCAAGGCGGTCGGCTTCTTGTCCGACCATTATTTCTACCGGTTCTTCAAGAGGGCGACGAGGCTGACGCCGCAGGAGTACCGCGAACAGGTAAACGAAAGACAGCGGCGGGAGTAAAAAGATCGAAGTGGTTTCGGGACGCGGGACGGTTTTACAATGAGGGCACGGTTATAGGCCTAGCCGAACGAAGAGGCAAGACGCGAAACAGGGACAGCAGCGAAAAGGGAGGTATTTTCATTGAAAAACCGGAAACCGCTTTATCTCCTACTAACGATCCTATTGTCGTTCTCGATGATTCTCGCCGCCTGCACGGGCGGCGGAGCTTCGGAGGAGGAGACGCCGAACCCGGCGCCCGCCGGGGAGAAGCCCTCGAACGAGCAGCCGGCGGGGGAATCGCCCGCCGAAGAGACGAAGACGGGCTACGACGACGTCATCGATATCGACTGGTACGTGAATCTGTCCTGGTGGAAATATCAGGGCGATTGGGGCAACGACATGTTCTCCCAATACATTAAGGACAACTTCGGCCTCAACATTAACTTTATTACGCCGGCTGGCGACGGCGCGGACCAAATTTCCGCGATGATCGCGACGGGTTCCGTGCCGGACCTCGTGACGGTCGAGTCGTGGCTCGATTACAAGACGAAGCTGGCGCAGGGCGGCTACCTCGTCTCGATGAACGAGCTGATCGAGAAGTATACGCCGGATTTCAAGCCTTACGAGGATATCTTCGGCTGGTATCAGGAAGCGGACGGCAAGACGTACGTGCTGCCGAACTTCGCGTATTCGCGCCACGCGATGAAGCCGGGCGAGCAGCTCGAGCCGAACAGCGGCTTCACGCTTCGATCGGACATTTACGAGCAGCTCGGACGTCCGGACATCTCGACGGCCGACAAATTCCTCGATGCGCTCGAGCGCGTGAAGAACGAGGTGAAGACGTATGACGGCAAGCCGCTCATTCCGCTGCAGCTGTACGAATTCACGCAGAACGGCAACCAGTCGGTGAACTGGTTGACCGAATATTTCGCGGTGCCGTACGAGGACGCGAGCGGGAAGCTGCTGAACCGCACGTTCCAGCCGGAATATTGGGACGTCCTGAAATTCCTGAACGAAGCGTACCGCCGCGGTCTCATCTCGCAGGATAACTTCACGGATAAGCGGGATCAGATTAACGAAAAGGTCGCCAGCGGACGCGTCTTCGCGAACTTGACCGCGCCGCAGGATTTCACGCAGCAGTTCCGCACGCTGTGGGAAGCGGACAACAACGCGAAATTCGAAGGGTTCGCGCTGCGCAACTACCAAGGCGGCGATCCGGTGCTGACGGACATTCGCGGCTTCGGCTGGCTCGTGACGATGGTCGGCAAGGAGTCCAAGGCGCATGAGCGCATCGCGAAGCTGCTCGCCTTCCTGAACAGCAAGGAAGGGCAGCATATGGCGCACTTCGGGTGGGAAGGCGTGACGTATAACTATAACGCGGACGGCACGATAACGTGGACGGAGGAGTACACGACGACGGTCGCGAAGAACGACGGCTCGCAGAAGAAGTGGGGCATGGGCTTCGACCTGCAGATGGATTGGTATTCGGTGAAGGACTTGTTCCCGAAGCCGGAAGCGCCGTTCGACGTGTACAACGCCGAAATCAAGAAGCCGCTCGTCCAATACAGCTACGACACGAGCGCCGTCGGCGGCAAGCCGAACCCGGACCATCCGGACCGCAACAAGATGATCGAGTTGGGCAACCGCCTCTCGCTGTTCTGGGGCAAGGAGCTGCCGCGCATCATTATGGCCGGCTCCGAAGCCGAGGCGCGCGCCGTCTACGACGAGACGCTGCGCAAGATGGAAGAGATGGGACAGAAGGACCTCGACGCCTACGGCAACGAGTCGTTCCAGGCGGCGAAGGAAGCGCTCGGCGTCGAGCACTCTTGGCCGCCGCTGTTGAAGTAACCTAACGCACCGCCCGCCCGTTCCTCGGCGGGCGGGACTCGTACAAGGAGGGGGACAACGATGCCAAGGCGCAGCCTCATCTATCGATTCGCGACGCAGTGGCAGCTGCAGTTCATGGCGTTATGCGGCATCCTCTTCGTGCTGACGTTCCATTACGCGCCGATGTTCGGCATCGTCATCGCGTTCAAGCAGGCCGATTACTCGGTCAATCTGCTGCGCAGCCTGACCGAAGCGCCGTGGATCGGCTTGGAGCACTTCCGCGAATTCATCGACGATTATATGTTTCGAGACATTTTGCTCAACACGGTCGGGCTGAACCTGCTGCAGCTGCTGATCAATTTCCCGGCGCCGATCGTCTTCGCCATTCTCATCAGCGAGGTCGCGCACGGCCGGTTCAAAAAGATCGTGCAGTCCATCAGCTACTTCCCGCATTTCATCTCGTGGATCGTCTTCGGCGGCATCGTCATCAATATGCTGTCCGTCGAATCCGGCATCGTCGTGCCGGTCCTGCAGGGCATCGGCCTCATGGACGAACCGATCAACCTGCTGGGCGAGGCGGACGCGTTCTGGCCGATCATCATCTTGACGTCGCTCATTAAGGGGCTCGGCTGGGGCTCCATCATCTACTTGGCCGCGATTACGACGATCGATCCGACGCTGTACGAGGCGGCGACGATCGACGGCGCCGGCCGATTCCGGCGCATCTGGCACATTACGCTGCCTTCCATTACGGGTACGATCATCGTGTTTTTCATCCTGTCGGTCAGCAATTTGCTCAATTCGTCGTTCGATCATATTTGGGTGTTCCAGACGCCGCTCAATCTCGACCGCAGCGAAGTGATCGACACGTTCGTGTACAAGGTCGGCATCACGCAGATGCGCTACTCGTATACGACGGCCGTCGGGCTGTTCAAATCCGTCGTCGCGCTGGTGCTGCTCGTGGCGGGGCATCTGATCTGCAAGCGGGTGGCGGGACGGGGCATTTTCTAAGGGAAGGGGGGCATGCGCTCTATGTATCAAGCGAAGCGAGTCGACCTGTTCACGATATGCAATTATACGTTCCTGACGCTGTTCTGCCTCCTGACCGTCTATCCGCTCTTCTTCGTGCTGATCGGGTCGCTGAACGACGGCAACGACTACATGCGAGGCGGCGTGTACTTCTTCCCGAGGGACTTCAGTCTCGCGAACTATAACGTCGTGCTGCAGGACGAGAGGCTGTATACGGGCTTCAAGGTCAGCATCGGGCGGACGGTGCTCGGCACGCTGACGAGCGTCTTCTTCACGGCGATGGTGTCGTACGCGATGTCGCGGAACAACCTGATCGGACGGACGCCGTATTATTGGGTTCATCTGTTTACGTTGTTTTTCGGCGGGGGACTCATTCCGTATTTCTTAGTGCTCAAGAGTCTCGCCCTTATCAACACGTTCTGGGTGTACATTATTCCCGGCCTGTTTTCGGTGTTCAACATGATCATTCTGAACGCGTTCTTCCGGGAAATCCCGGAGGAAATTCATGAATCGGCGACCGTCGACGGGGCGGGGGAGTTTCGCATCTTCCTCCTGCTGTTCATTCCGCTGTCCGCTCCCGTGCTGGCCACGGTGGCGCTGTGGAACGCGGTCCACCATTGGAATTCGTTCTTCGACGCGATGATTTTCACGACGAAGCCTCATCTCATGCCGCTGCAGCTGTTTCTTATGAAAATGATCCGAGAAGCCGACGTCATCTCGAATTCGCAGTTCGTCCCGCCGCAGGTACAGCGCCAGATCAGCGTGCAGACGATCCGCATGGCCGCCATCGTGGTCAGCACGGTACCGATTCTGCTCGTGTATCCGTTCCTGCAGCGGTTTTTCGTGACGGGCTTCATGGTCGGATCCTTGAAAGGGTGATTCGGTGGAGAAAGCGTATAACCTGTTCGGCGACGACGACGGCATCTACAACTACTGTCCGTCGCCGGTGCGGGTGGACGATACGACGTCTTATGTATTCTATTGCGCGAATACGGTGCCGGGGCTCGTCATCGACGATATTTATGCCCGTAAGGGGACGCTAGCGGGCGGCCGGTGGACGTTCGGGGAGAAATTCCGGGCGCTCGAGCCGAGCCGGCTCGATTGGGATTGCATCCATGTGTGCGACCCGGATGTGATTAAGGGCGAGTTCCGCTACCGGGGCGAGACGTATTCGTGGATGATGGTGTACCTCGGCTGCGACATTCACTATTGCTACCATAACCAGGTCGGCGTCGCGTTCGCGAAAGATATCGCCGGTCCTTACGTGAAGTACGACGCGAATCCGGTCGTCGCGTACGACGAGACGTTCCACTGGGGCGCGGGGCAGGCGAGCGTCGTGTCGCTGGACGGCAAGGGACGATTCCGCATGCTGTATTCGCAGACGGTGCACGAGTACGAGAAGCATTCGCTGCGGGGGCGCGTGTTTTGGCGCGACTTCGACTTCGGCGACGCGGACGCGCCGGTCGTCGGGGAAGAGGTCGCGATGCACGAGGGCGGCATTACGGATCGCGGCGGCGCGCCGACGGACGGGGAGCCCGTGTTCAACAACCCGACGATCGTATGGGATCGGGAGACGGATACGTACTACCTCACGCGGGAGGGGACGCCGTTCGACCGGGTGCGCACGCCGGGGTTCATCGCGTCGTATACGCAGGTGTGCGCGATTTCGCGGGCGGATTTCGAGCGGAACGAGGGCGGCTGGCGCACCGTGTACGAGTTCGGCGCGGAGGACACCGGCTTCGAGCGCAACCATAACGGCGGCGTGTTTAAGGATGCTTACGGCTGGCTGTATACGCCGGGCGTATTGCCGGTCGCCGTCACCGTGTCGGAGCTGAAGGAGCAAGACTTCTTGTGGACGTACCGATTGTACTATAAGGAGCTGGCGGTCGAGCGAGGGGCGGTGCGAGATGTCTAGAACGTTCGTGTTAGGCGCGTCGCGGCTCGCGGTCGCGGCCGCAAGGATGAAGGCGGACGTCAACTATGTCGGCGTCGCGGACGAGAGCGCGTCGTCTTGGATGACGGCGAATCACGTGTTTCTGCGCGACGTATGGCTGGAGGGCGAGCTGACGACGCGTCGGTTGCAGCGGCTGTATCATCGCTTGTATCCGGGCTCGTCGCTGTGGATGGACGCCTCGCTCGGCGAGGAGACGTTCCTTCGGGCGGCCTCGTATGCGCGGGAGCGGCGCGCGCGCGTCGTGCTGTGCGTCTGCGACGGGCAGACGGCGACGCCTGCGATGGGCGACGCGGCGGATTGGCTCGTCGCGAGGTCCGGCGGGGCGGTCGGCGCGCCGGGTCAGACCGTGACGCCGGCAGCGGGGGAGTCCGTCGTATCTTGGGCCGGCGCGATGGCGCTGTGCCTCATGAACGGACTCGATCTCGCGAGGATGACGCCGTTCTGCAAGCGGGCGGCGGCGTTCGGCGAGGAGCCGCCGTGGTACGACGAGGTCGCGTATGGGTGAGGCGGGGGTCGCGCCGGTACCGGTCATCCACATGACGGATTTGTACCACCCGCACATGGACCCCGACGACCATTGGGACGCCGCCTGCGTGTACGCGCTCGCCGCCGCCGGCCGGTACGACCTGCGGCTCGTGTCGCTCGATCCGCCGCCGTACGGCAAATGGATCGAGTGGGAGCCGGCGCGCGGCTTCGGCGATCCGGCGATCCAGGCGGCGCATCAGCTCGGCGCGATCGCCGGCGTCGCGCCGCCGGTCGCGGTCGGCTCGCCGGCGGCGCTGCTGCGCGCGCTCGAGTCGTCGCCGTCGCCCGCCGTCGTGCACGTCGTCGGCTCGTGCCGCGACGTCGCGGCGGCGGCCGCACAGGCGCCGGAGCTGTTCGCCGCCCGGTGCCGGGCGGTGTACCTGAACGCGGGCCTCGGCACGAACGACCCGGAGCTCATGCTCGAGGAGCATAACGTGTCGCTCGATCCGGCCGCCTATGCGGCGATGTTCGCGCTGCCGTGCCCGCTCTATTGGCTGCCGTGCGCGGAGACGAAGCGGTGGGGCACGTCGGCGTACGGGTCTTTCTACTCGTTCCGACAGGGCGACGTCTTCTCCGGCTTGTCCGCGCGGCTGCAGAACTACTTCCTGTACGCGCTCGGCCGCTCCTCGGATCCCGCGTGGCTCGCGGCGTTGTCGCGTCCCGTCGACGAGCCGTTGCTGGCGGCCTTCGGCGAGCAGGAGCGCGGGATGTACTGCACCGCGGGCATTCTGCACGCGGCGGGCCTCGCGGCGACGGAGTCCGGCGAGCTCGTCGGGCTCGGGGAGCGGCTGGCCGAGCATGTCTTCGAGTTTGTTCCGGTTACGGTGCGGTGCGATGCATCCGGACGGACGCGATGGACGCCGGGGCCGGCGTCGTCCGAGACGCGCTTGCTGCGCGTGCGGGACCCGGAGCGATATCCGGCGGCGATGGCGTCGGCGATGCGGCGGGCGTTATCGATCTTGGTATGAAGAACGGGGGATGAAGATGAACGAGACGGACTTCGCGACCGCGGAGAAGGTCGCTTTCTATGAGAAGAACGGCTTCGTGCAAATCGACGGCGTCCTGTCGCCGTCGGAGCTGGAGGAGCTGCGCGCGTACGCGGACGAGGTCATGGCGATGGAGACGTCCGAATCGATGCAGCCGGATAAGGAGAACCGCGGCTATTACCGCGTGTTGAATCAGCGGTTCAACACGTGGATGGACCACGCGGGGATGGCGAAATTTTCGCTGCACGAGCGGTTCGCGGGGATCGCGAATCGGCTGACGGGCGGGCGCGGCATCCGGTTGTTCCACGACCATCTGCTGTTTAAGATGCCGGGCGATTCGAAGCCGACGCCGTGGCATCAGGATTTGCCGTATTGGCCGATGAACGAGCCCGGCGCCCTGTCGATGTGGCTGCCGCTGGACGACGTGACCGAGGCGAACGGCTGCATGATGTTCGTGCCGGGCTCGCGCTCGGTCGGCAAGCTCGACGCGATCGACCTTGTGAATCCGCAGGACATCTACGAATTCGAGCAGAGCGAGGCCGCGCGGTCCGCCCAGCCGGTCGTCGTCCGCATGAAAGCGGGCAGCTGCACGTTCCACGACGGATTGACGTTCCATTATGCGCACTCGAATACGACCGACCGGCCTCGGCGCGTGTTGGCCGTCATCTATATGATCGACGGCACGACGTACAACGGCAAGCCGCATATTTTATGCGACCGGGTCGACGGGCTCCAGGCGGGCGACGCGTTGGCGGGACCGCCGTTTCCGAAGCTGGCGTAAATCATAACGGGAAGAGCATCGACGGAAGCCGTCGCTCGGCGAGAAACATTTTCCTCTTCCGGCTTGTACCCCCAGAAATCGACGCCGAACGCCGAACTGTATCGTAACGAGCGAAGCCGAGCCTTCGCTGCATTTCGAGACGAGAGGCGGTAAGTCGGATGTTGAATGTGGAAAATTGCAAAGGCTGCGGCAAGCTAGTCTTGAGGAAGCCGGGACACCCGTTTTGTCCGGCGTGCGCGGCTTCGCGCGCGAAAGAGGTGCGGCGGATTAAACATTATATATTGCGGCATCCGTCCGAGACGATTTTGGATATTCATCGGAACGCGGGCATTCCGCCGAAGGCGATTCACGAACTGATCCGCGAAGACCGGGTACAGCTGCAGTAACGTACGAATAGCTTTGAAAAGTAGGGGCGCTGCGAACAGGCGTCCTTTTTGGCATGTGGTATAATTTTCTAACTATACGGTGAACTACTTGTCGGAGGGAACATCCTTGAACGTGAGCTACGAGATACTATTCGAGCGGCATCCGGATGCCGTGTTCGTTATGGACGCGGAAGGATATATCGCGTACGCCAACCCGGCGGCGCGCGAGCTGCTTAGCGAAGAGCAACGGAAGGTCCGGCGGACGCAGTACCGGCAAGCGCTGCGCTCCGAAGAGTTCGAGATGTTCCATTATTATTTCCGACAAGCGGTCGAGCGAGGAGAAGCGCGCACGTTCGATATGGGGATCGGTCTTGGCCGCGGCGGGGGCTTTAAAGAGATGCGCATCCGGATGGCGCCGCATGTCGTTGAAGGACGTACGACGGGGGTGTCGGTATATATGACGCCGGCGGAGGCGCGGGGGGACGAGCCTCGGAAGGGATCCGCTCTCGACGCCATCGGCGCCTCGTTCATCGAAAGCCATAGCGATCCTATCTTGGTGTTGGATCAGCACGCGACGATCGCACTGGCGAACGGCTCGTTTTCCAAATTGCTGGGCTGGCGGAAGGATCAACTCGAGGGGTTCCATATTTTGCAGTGTCCCTCGATTCCGCCGTATCTCGTGACGCAGATGAACGACTTCGTGACGCGCGTATTCGCCGGAGGCGGCGACGACGAAGCGACGATGGAGACGATTCGCGTGACCGATCAAGGCAAAGAATATCAGATGCTGCTGACGCTGACGCCGGTTCGGGACCGGATCGGTCTCGTCCGATATTGGGCGGTTCATCTCCGGGATATTACGAAGCGGAAGTTCTTGGAGGAACAGCTCAAGCGGATCGAGCTCGAACAGGCCGTCGAGCAGGAGCTCCGAGAGCTGGAGCATCTGAAGACGGTCAGCCAGCTGGCGGCCAGCATCTCTCACGAGGTCCGAAACCCGCTGACCGTCACGCGCGGATTCATGCAAATTTTGAAGGATGCGACGCTGGGCGAAGAGAAGCGCCGACAATACTTCGATTTGAGCCTAGAGGAGCTCGATCGGGCGGAGCGCATCATTACGGACTACTTGACGTTCGCGAAGCCGGCGCTCGAGCAAGCCGAGCCGCTGGAGTTGAACGCGGAGCTGCGACGCATCGTGCAGGTGATCCTGCCGTTCGCCAGCATGGAAAACATCGCCGTAGAGGTCCTTCCGTCCGCGGAGGAGCTGTTCGTGCGGGGCGAGGGCAATCGACTGCATCAAGCGCTGATTAACGTAATGAAGAACGGGATCGAAGCGACGCCGGCCGGAGGTAGGCTTACGATTCGGCTGCTGCGGGTCGACGGCCGCCCCGTATTGATCATCGAGGACTCGGGCGAGGGGATGGACGAAGACCAACTCAAGCTGCTGGGGACGCCCTACTATACGACCAAGGACAAGGGGACGGGGCTCGGTACGATGGTCGCCTTCAGCATCTTGAGAGCGATGGAGGCGGACATCGAGGTGGACAGCGTGCCGGGGCGGGGTACTCGATTTATTCTGTCGTTTCCGGCGGAGGCCGACTAAGTTTGCGGGCGATACGTTGGCTTCGGCCGGAAATGGAAGGAAATTCGGTTTTCGGAGCATCCTATTCCCACATCATGAGGGGAGGGATGCTTTTTCATGCTAAGGTTAGGGAAGACGACGCTGACGGCGCTGCTCGCGACGGCGCTGCTGGCGGGCTGCTCGGGCGACGGACGAGGTACGGTCATCGGCACCGACGATCGGGCGGACGAGCCGGGGCTGCTGGAGCACGACCAGGAGTTCCGGCAGGGCGACCTCGGCGTGGAGTCGACGGACTTCCAAGCGTTGAACGCGTCCGGCTTGCGCCAAGTATGGCCGTCGCCGGGGCTCGCCGATCGCGCCGGCGAAGCGGTGTCGAACGTCGTCTCGACGGCGACTTCGTATTTCGGCACGCCGTACGAATACGGCTCCGACCGGAACGAGCCGTCCACCTTCGACTGCTCGGACTTCGCGCGCTGGGCGTATTTGTTCGCGCTGGGCATGGATCTGCCGCTCGATTCGCGGTCGCAGGCGTTGTACGTGCGGCAATTTTCCGCCCGTTCGTATACGACGTTGGCCTCGGCGAGGCCCGGGGATCTGTTGTTCTTCCGCGCGTACCGGGGCGTCACTCCGGACGCGTACGCCGGCGCGGACGACACGATCGCGCATGTCGGCATCTATATCGGCAACGACCGGATGGTGCACACGGCGTCGGCGCAGACGGGCGGCGTCCGGATCGACGGGCTGACGGGGAGCCACTTCGAGTATAGGTTCGTCTTAGGGGGTTCGGTGCTGGAACAAATCCGAAAATAGCGGGCCTCGGAGCGACCCTGAACTTGGAATGAAAAAGACGCGCCAATTATCGTTTCGCAACGGCGCTCGATTTAGTACAATAACGTTACTGCAAATTGCGACAATATTCGACACAGCAAGGTGTGACAGCATGGAACGAACCGGAGATTCGCACGACAATCATAAGACCGCCCCTTATTCCGCGGAGGGCTTCCGCTTGACGAACGCGCTCAGCCGGCATCTGAGCTGGCTGTTCGGCGAACCGGGCGGAACCCGGATCAACATCTCCAAGATGAGCTTCGCCGACCTTGAGCTGCCGAACCCCGTCTTCACGAAGTCGGTGCTGCTCGAGATCGGCTTCCAGCAATGCCGGCTCCCCGGCGCGTCGTTCCAGGATGCGACGGTGACGGACAGCAGCTTCGAGGACGCGGCGCTGCCGGGGGCGAACTTCGTCCGCGCTTACCTCGTCCGGACCTCGTTCCGCGGCGCGAATTTGGAAGGCGCGGACTTCTCCAAAGCCGACCTGCAAGGGGTCGACTTCCGCGGCGCGAACTTGCGCGGCGCGAAATTCGCGGGAGCGTCGATGATGCACGCGGATTTCCGCGAGGCGGATTTGCGGGGCGTCAATACGAGCGCGCTGAACTTCACCGGCGCGAAGATGGCTGGCGCGATCCGGGACGTCCCGATGTGAGGATGCGACGCCGGGCGAAGCGAGCCTGAGGCGGCCCCGGTATAGGCGGAAGACTCCGCAAATAAGCGCAGATTTGCGCTTAACCGGCGGGTATAGGCGGAGGACTCCGCTAATAAGCGCGGATTCGCGGTTAGCCGGTGGGGGTTTAAGCGGAGAAATCCGCTAATAAGCGCGGATTTGCGGTTAGCCGGCGGGTTTAGGCGGAAAATTCCGCAAATAAGCGCGGATTCGCGGTTAGCCGGTGGGTTTAAGCGGAGAAATCCGCTAATAAGCGCGGATTTGCGGTTAGCCGGCGGGTTTAGGCGGAAAATTCCGCAAATAAGCGCGGATTCGCTGTTAGCCGGTGGGTTTAAGCGGAGAAATCCGCTAATGCTAATAGGCGCGGATTCGCGGTTAGCCGGCCGATTTAAGCGGAAAACGCCGCTAACAAGCGCGGATTTGCGCTTATCCGGCCGGCATATGCGGAGGATTCCTCCGCACGCGCGCGCACGCCCCCCAAAAAAAAAGAGGCTTTCCCACCCTATATCGGGGGGAAAGCCTCTTTTTATGCGCGGCGATGCAGGTCCAGCGCCCGCTGGACGAAGCCGTCGGCTTGCTGCAGCAGCGCCTTCGCGCGGTCCGCGTCGACGTTCGCGAGCAGCATGACGATCGCCGTCTTGACGTGCCGGCCGGCGGTTTCGAAGGCGGCGTCGACGCGGTCGTCGCCGGCGCCGGTCGCGAGGGCGATGATCCGCTTGGCGCGGTGGACGAGCTTCTCGTTGGACGGATTCAGATCGACCATCAGGTTGCCGTACACCTTGCCCGAGCGGACGAACGCGGTGGTCGTGATCAGATTAAGGATCATCTTCTGCGTCGTGCCCGCCTTCATGCGCGTCGAGCCGTGAATCGCCTCCGGGCCGACGACCGCCTCCAGCTTCAGATCGGCGATCTCCGCCATCGGCGTGTCGGCGTTGTTGCACAGCGCCACGACGCGAGCGCCGAGCTCCTTCGCGCGCCGCATCGCGCCGAGCACGTACGGCGTCCGGCCGCTGGCCGCGATGCCGACGACGACGTCCGCCGCGGCGATACCGTGCGCGTCGATGTCCGCGGCGCCGGTCTCGGCGCTGTCTTCGGCGCCTTCCACCGGATCCTTGACGGCTCGGAAGCCGCCGGCGATGATGCCCTGCACGAGCGACGGATCGGTGCCGTACGTCGGCGGGCATTCCGAAGCGTCGAGAATGCCGATGCGGCCGCTCGTGCCGGCGCCGACGTAGAACAGCCGGCCGCCGCGGCGGAACGCGTCGACGACCCAATCGGCGCATGCGGCGATCTGCGGAATGATCGCCCGCACGCAGTCGGCGACGCGCCGGTCCTCGTCGTTAATGAGCAGCATGATGCGCTCCGAGTCGAGCTCGCCGAGCGTCTTCGTACGGTCGTTGACTTGTTCCGTCACGAGACGGTTCAATACCTCGTGCGACGAAGCGGAAGCGGAGTTCATGATCGCGGATCCCTCCCATGACTTGATGAATAGCGCGACCGCGCGAGCAGGGCGGCGCCCTCGGCGGGCGTCCGCGGCTCGCCCTCGGCCGGCGCTTCGAAGCGAACGCCGGGATGACGCGCACGGAGCGCGCGGGCGAAGGCGTCCCGGAATGCCGCCGACGAGCAGAAGACGGAGCCGGCGAACGCGACTCGTTCCGCGGCGAACGCGGGGAGCCGGTCGAGCAGCCCGGCCGCGGTGGCGGCGAGCGCTTCGGCTTCGGCGCGGACGATCTCGGTTGCCGCCGCGTCCCCGGCTTCGCAAGCGTCGATCGCGAGCTTCGCGAACGCGGCGATGTCGGCCTTGGCGATCGACGGCTGATAGATGTAAGATTTCAGCTCCGGAAGCTCCCGAAGCGAAAGCGCAGCAAGCAGCATCGGAGCGATCGCCGTGGGCGGGATCGTGCCGTCGTAGGACGCCATGGCCGCTTTCAACGCGCGGACGCCGATGGCGTAGCCGCTGCCCTCGTCGCCCAGCAGATGACCCCAGCCGCCGGCGCGGTGCCGGGTGCCGTCCGGCTCGACGGCGTAGACGATCGAACCGGTGCCGGACACGGCGAGCAGCCCGTTAGGCTGGCCGACCGCGGCCATCAGCGAAATTTCGGCTTCGGACAGCAGCGCGAACGGGACGTCCCGGCCGAGGCGCTCTCGCAGGAAGCCGCCGAGCGCGTCCTCGAACGCGCGCCGTTCGGCCGGCAGGTCGACGCCCGACAAGCCGAGGCAGACGCCGGTCAGCTCGCGCCCTGCGAGTCGACCGTCAGCGAAGGCCGCTTCCAACAAAGCCAGAAGCTCCCGGATCGCGGCCGCCGTCGTGACGGCGTGCGGATTCGTGGAACCGCCCGCCGCGCGATACAGCAAGGAGCCGTCTTCCGAGACCGCGACGAGCTCCGTCTTCGTGCCGCCGCCGTCGATGCCGAGCGTATACGCCATGGTAACATCCTCCGTAACATTTTCCTTGAGTATAAGTCATGGGGGAACGAGTTGTAAAATAAAATTTCATGACCAAATATTATCTTGAAATTAATTTTCACCAATTCTATAATGGGGTCAACAAAGCTTTTCGAAAGCGGTATCATATGAAGTAGGATATACATGAACAGCTTCCGGGGGCATCGAAATTTCGAGGGGGTGAAGAGCTTGAACGGCGGATTAGTGCGAATCAGAGAAGTGATCGACCAAGTGAATCCGTCCGAGCGCAAGGTGGCTGCCTACATATTGGAGCACCCGCAGGACATGATCGAGCAGTCCGTGGCGCAGCTCGCCGCGAACAGCGGCGCGAGCCAAGCGGCGATCGTGCGTCTGTGCAAGTCGCTGGGCGTGAAGAGCTACCAAGAATTGAAGCTGAAGGTCGCGGGCGACCTGCAGGAGCGCAAGCACGAGTCTTCCGCGACAGGCTATTCGGACATACAACCGAACGATTCGATTCAATCGATCATCGAGAGCGTCTCGAACAACAACATCCAGTCGATACGCGACACGGTCAAGATCGTGGACGCGGCGGCGGTGGAACGGGCCGTGGCGGCGCTGAACGGGGCGAAGCGCATCTTCTTCTTCGGCGTCGGCGCGTCGAACCTGATCGCGATGGACGCGCAGCAGAAGTTCCTTCGCATCAATAAGACCAGTTTATCGTTCCCGGACCCTCATGTACAACTGACGTCAGCGGTGACGATGACGGCGGACGACGCCGCGGTCGGCATCTCCTATTCGGGCGAGACGAGCGAAATCATCCGGGCGCTGACGATCGCGAAGGAGCATGGCGCCACGACGATCAGCATTACGAAGTACGGCGACAACACGGTCAGCCGAACGGCGGATATTCCGCTGTTCACCTCTTCCACCGAGACGGAAATTCGAAGCGGGGCGATGGCGTCCCGGATTTCCCAACTGAACGTCGTCGACATTTTGTACATCGGCGTCGCCAGCCGGAATTACGATTCGGCCGTCACGTATTTGGAAGAGAGCCGCCGCGCGATTCGACAGCGATAGGCGCGGAAGACGTTCGGATTCGATCCGGAACCGGAAGATGCGTACAAGTCGCAGCGACTCGGCACCGGAGCTCGGTACCGGATTCGGACGGACAAGGGGAGGAATCGGCATGCAACGAGTCATAACGGGATTGGAGCGGCTGGCGCGGCAGGGCGATCCGCGGCTCGCCGGGAAGCGGATCGGCCTCGTGACGAATCCGACCGGCATAACGGCGGATTTCCGGACGGCGATCGACGTCTGCGCGAGCTTGCCCGGGGCGCGCTTGACCGCGTTATTCGCTTGCGAGCATGGGTTATACGGCGAAAAGCAAGCGGGCGACCGGTTCGAGGACGGCGTCGACGCGGCGACCGGCGTGCCGGTCTACAGTCTGTATGGCCCGCGTAAGGCGCCGGACGCGTCGACGCTGGAGGAGGTCGACGTCCTGCTGTTCGACATTCAGGACTTAGGAATGCGGTTTTACACGTACGGCTCGACGCTGGTGTACGTATTGCGCGCATGCGCGCAGCACGGGAAGCCGCTGCTCGTGCTCGACCGCCCGAACCCGCTCGGCGGGGAGCGCGTCGAGGGCGGCTTGCTCGAGCCGGGCTTCGAGTCGATGGTCGGAGCCTGGTCGATGCCGGTCCGCACGGGGCTGACGATCGGCGAGACGGCGCTGATGGCGAACGACGCGCTCGGCATCGGCTGCGACGTCGATCTCGTGCCGATGGAAGGGTGGACGCGCGCGATGGAATACCCGGAGACGGGACTGCCGTGGGTGCTGCCGTCGCCTAACATTCCGACGATCGATACCGCCCGCGTGTATGCGGGCACTTGCTTTTTCGAGGGGACCTGCTTGTCCGAGGGGCGCGGCACGACGCGGCCGTTCGAGTGGATCGGCGCGCCGTGGCTCGACGGCCGACGGCTCGCGGACGAGATGAACGAGTACGGCTTGCCCGGCGTCCGCTTCCATCCGAGCTATGCGACGCCGACGTTCTCGAAGCATGCAGGCGCGTTGTGCGGCGGGGTGCAGCTGTTCGTGACGGAGCCGGCGCGGTACGAGGCGGTGCGGACGGGCCTTACGCTGCTGCATACAGTAGCTCGGCTGTATCCGGACGACTTCGCGTGGCTGCCGCCGTTCAAGGAAGGGATGCGTCCGTTCATCGACTCGCTGGCCGGCGGAGAGGACGTGCGCCTCTCGATCGCGAGCGAGGACGGCCTGGCGCGCGTGCTGGAGGCTTGGTCGCACGGCGCGGCGGCTTGGACGGAACGAAGAAAGGCGTATTTACGATATTAGGGAGATGAGGCGAGTGAACGAGGAGACGCTGCTCTCGCGGATGACGCTGCGGGACAAGATCGGTCAGATGCTGCTTGTCGGCTTCCACGGGACGGACGTTCCGGAGGAGCTGCGGTCGCTCATTACGGAAGGGAGAATCGGCGGCGTCATCCTGTTCGCGCGCAACGTCGAATCCCCGGCGCAGGTGGCGCGGCTGACCGCCTCGCTGCAGCGCGCCGCGGCGGAGGCGGGCGTGCCGCCGCTGTGGATCTCGATCGACCAGGAAGGCGGCATGGTCGCGCGGCTGACGGAGGGCGTGGCGCTTATGCCCGGCAACATGGCGCTCGGCGCGACCGACGACCCGTCGCTCGCGTACGAGGCGGCGCTCGTCGCCGGCCTAGAGCTGTGCGCGCTCGGCATTAACATGAACTACGCCCCGGTGCTCGACGTGAACAACAATCCGGCGAATCCGGTCATTGGCGTCCGCTCGTACGGCGAGTCGCCGGAGCGCGTCGCCGCGTTCGGCGCCGAGGCGATCCGCGGGTATTCGGCGTCCGGAGTGGCGGCCACGGCGAAGCACTTCCCCGGCCATGGGGATACGAGCGTCGATTCGCATCTCGATCTGCCTCTCGTCGGGCATGACCGAGAGCGGCTCGACCGGGTCGAGCTGGCGCCGTTCCGGCGGGCGATCGAAGCGGGCGTGGATTTGATCATGACCGCGCACGTCCGCTTCCCCGCGATCGAGCCGAACGGGCTGCCCGCGACGCTGTCGACGGCGGTGCTGACGGGCCTGCTCCGCGAGGAGCTCGGCTTCGACGGCGTCATCACGACGGATTGCATGGAGATGAAGGCGATCGCGGACCATTACGGCACGCGCGAAGCGGCGGTGCTTACCGTCGCGGCCGGCGCCGATCAGGTGCTCGTCAGCCACACGGTCGAGCTGCAGCGCGGCGCGCTGGCGGCGATCGAAGCCGCGGTAGCGGACGGGCGCATCCCGCCGGAGCGCATCGAAGCGGCCGCGCGGCGGTCGCTGCGGCTGAAGGCGGCGCGCGGCGTGCTGACCGCGTCGGGGGCACCGGCGGCGTCCTTCGACGAGGTGGGAAGCGAGGCGCATCTTGCCGTCGCCCGCGACATCAGCGAGCGCAGCGTCACGCTCGTGCGCAACGAGCGCGGCGCGCTGCCGTTGCAGGACGCGCGGACGCTCGTCGTCACCGTCGCGGCGGTCGCGCAGACGATCGCGGACGAGGCGGTGCGCGCGTCCGCCGGTCTCGGCGCCGCGCTGGCGTCGCTCGGGCTCGATTGCCGCGACGAAGTCGTCGACTCCGCTCCTTCGGAGGCGCGGATCGCCGCCCTCGCGGCGCTCGCCCGCGAAGGCGGCTGGGCGCAGCTCGTCGTAGGCGTCTATAACGCCGCCTTCCATCCCGCGCAGGCGCGCCTCGTGCGCGAGCTGCAGGCGACGGGCCTCCCGCTCGTCGTCGCGGCGCTGCGCAATCCGTACGATCTCGCGCTGTTCCCGGACGTCGACGGGTACGTCGCCGTCTACGAGAACCGGCCGCTGTCGCTCATGAGCGCGGCGAAGGCGCTGCTTGGCCGGATCCCGTTCCGCGGCGCCCTGCCGGTGTCGCTCGGCGACGCGTACCCGGCCGGCTGGCGAGGGGAGACCCGATGATCGGCGCCTACACGTCGAAGCCGTCTCGGCTCGTCGTCGGTCTCATGTCCGGCACGTCGCTCGACGGCATCGACGCGGCGGTCGTCCGGCTTTCGGGCAGCGGCCTCGCGACGAAGACGGAGCTCGTCCATTACGAGAGCCGTCCCTACGACGATAAGACGCGCGAGCGGCTGAAGGACCTGTGCACGGTGGAGCGCTCCGACGTCGCCGCCGTCTGCGGCATGAACTTCCGGCTCGCGAATCTCTTCGCGGACGTGGCGATCGACGCGGTCGCCGGCGCCGGGCTGACGATGGACGACATCGACCTGATCTCGTCGCATGGCCAGACCGTCTGGCATATCCCGGCCGATACGCCGGGCGACGCCTTCCTGCCGCGGTCGACGCTGCAGATCGGCGATCTGTCGGTGCTCGCGAAGCGCACCGGCGCGCTCGTCGTCGGCGACTTCCGGCCGGCGGACATGGCGGTCGGCGGCCAAGGGGCGCCGCTCGCGCCGTACGGCGACTTCCTCTTGTTCCGAAGCGAAACGGTCGGCCGCCTGCTGCAAAACGTCGGCGGCATCGGCAACTGCGCCGCGCTGCCGGCCGCGGCGCGCCCGGAGGACGTCTTCGCGTTCGACACCGGACCCGGCAACATGGTCATCGACCAAGCCGTCTTCCGGCTGTCGAGCGGCGCGCGGACGTTCGACGACGGCGGCGCTTGGGCGGCTTCGGGCCGCCCCGACGAATCGCTCGTCGACGAGCTGATGCGCCATCCGTACTTCGACCTGCCGCCGCCGAAGTCGACCGGCCGCGAGGTGTTCGGCAAGGCGTATACGGAAGCGTTCCTGGAGGCGGCGCGCGCGAGGGGGCTGAGCGACGCGGACATCGTCGCGACGGCGACGGCGTTCACGGCGCGCACGATCGCGCACGCATACCGCCGGGACGTCTTCCCTCGCTGCGAGATCGGCGAAGTCATAATCACCGGCGGCGGCGCGCATAACCGGACGCTGCTCCGCATGCTGGCGGAGCTGCTTCCCGAGCAGCGCGTCACGAATTCGCGCGCGCTCGGCTTCGACGACGACGCCAAGGAAGCGATCATCTTCGCGATGCTCGGCAACGACTTCCTGTACGGCGTCGCGAACAACCTGCCGTCCGCGACCGGCGCGAGCCGTCCGACCGTCATGGGCAAGCTTGCGCTCCCTTGGTGAATCGGTCGCTTGCGCGCTTGACCGCAACGACGATCGTTGACCTCCTCGGAGGGCGGCGGTCGTTTTTTTGGCTATCGTCGATCGTTTTCTACGATACGCCGGGAGAGAAAGGACGCCGGCAGCGACGGCCTGCAAACACTTGTACATCTCTATCGCCATCCGCCGCCGCTTATGCCAACCTCCGCCGTACCTATTGACGCAACCGACCGGCCGCCGGCCAAGCCGGCGTAGTCCCTCAACAATGCGTTGACCGGGACAAAACCGATCCTTCATAATAGGCGGTACACTACGTCAAGCGAGGGAGAGAGCCGAACCGATGGAAATCAACATCTTGCAGCTGATCGAAGGCGCGAAGCAGGCGAGAGGACTGACGGTCGTCATCGACGTGTTCCGCGCGTTCTCGACGGCTTGCTACGTGACCGAACGCGGCGCCTACCGGATCGTGCCGGTCGGCGACATCGAGACCGCCTATCGGTTGAAGCGCGACAATCCGTCCTACATTCTTATGGGCGAGCGCGGCGGCGTCATTCAGCCCGGCTTCGACTTCGGCAATTCGCCGACGCACGCGGAGCGGGCCGACTTCACGGGACTTACGGTCGTGCATACGACGAGCGCGGGCACGCAGGGCATCGCGAACGCGGGCGGAGCCGACGAGGTCGTCACCGGCAGCTTCGTGAACGCGGGAGCGATCGTGCGCTACATCCGGGAACGCAAGCCGGAGCGGGTCTCGCTCGTATGCATGGGGCTGGGCGCGAAGTCGCCGGCGGACGAGGACACGTTGTGCGCCGAGTACATCAAGAACGAACTGGAGGGCAAGCCGAACGACTTCGAGCGCATCGTCCGCCACTTGCGCGAAGGCGAAGGCCGCACCGGCAGCTTCATGGATCTCGAGGGGGAAGTCTCGGAGCGGTCCGCCCCGAAATCCGATTTCGAGAAATGTCTCGACCTCGACCGCTTCTCCTTCGTCTTGAAGGTCGAGCCGTTCGAAGAGGGCCTGAAGCAGCTTCGGAAAATCGAGGTGGCTCCATAGCTCCCAAAAATATTTTTATTTAGAAAATGCCTTCGTCCGGACGGACGAGGGCATTTTTTTGCATGCGAACGTTGTCGAATGCGGAAGGAACGGCCCGAAGGCGGGCGACGGGCGTCGAAGCAAGGGAGGAAGAGCGGGAAAAATCCGACAACGGCGCGGTTTTTATTAATTGTATACAATAAAAATACGACTGAAATCCCTATTGTATATCCAAAATGACTTTGCTATGATCTCAGTTGAAAGCGCTTAATGAAAATGCTTTATATGGTAAATATTCAAGGCGAAGGGTTACGTCTCGTACGAAAAAGAGGAGGTATTTTCGCATGGCGAACAAATTGGGGTTGTCTTTATTGGCCGCGGCAACGGTATTTACGATGGTCGGGTGTACGCAGGGCGGCGGCGATTCCGGCACGGGTACCGAATCCTCGGATTCGTCCGGGACGCAATCGATCACCTATACGTTCGGCCGTAACTTCAGCGCGACGAACGAGAACGTGGCCAAGCTGGAAGCGGCCACGGGCGAGACGCTGGAAGACAACCGGTGGACGCGCCTGTTCAAAGAACAACTCGGCGTGACGGTCAAATACCAGATGTTGTCCGACAGCACCGCGTACGATCAGAAGTTTAAGCTGGCGATGGCTTCGGCCGATCTGCCGGACATCTTCCAAGTGACGCAAGCCGCGGACATGAAGCAGCTGATGGAAGCGGGGGCGATCGAGGAGCTGGGGCCGCTCTTCGAGACGCACGGATCGGATTTGCTGAAGAGCATCGTGTTAAGCGAGACGGATCGCGTCTTCGAGCCCGCGACGTATGACGGCAAAATCTACGGCATTCCGATGAAGATGCCCTCGACGAACGGATACAATCACCTGTGGATTCGCGAGGATTGGCTGACGAAGCTCGGCCTCGAGCGGCCGAAGACGATAGACGACGTGTATAAGATCGCCGTCGCCTTCGCGAAGAACGATCCGGACGGCAACGGCCAAGCGGATACGTTCGGGCTGCAGATCGACAACAACTTCCGCTATAACATGCAGGGCTTGTTCTGGGCGTTCGGCGCGTACCCGCTCAATTGGATCGAGAAGGACGGCAAGGCCGTTCGCGGGGTCGTCCAACCTGAGATGAAGGACGCGCTCAACCTGCTTCAGAAGATGTACAACGAAGGACTGCTCGACAAGGAGTTCGGCACGAAGGATAACGCCAAGTCGATGGAATCCGTCGTGTCCGGCAAGACGGGCATGTTCTACGGTCCGCACTGGATGGCGTACACGGCGAAGAAGACCGTCGATAACGACCCGAACGCGAAGTGGATTACGGTGCCGCTGCCGACGGCGACGGGAGCGCCGGCCGCGATCCCGCTCAAGATCGCCGCGGACGGATGGATGGCCGTGAAGAAGGGGACGAAGAGCCCCGAAAACTTGATCAAGATGATGAACATTCACGTGGAGCATCTCTTCGGGGAGAAAGGGGACTTCACGAAGTATTTCACGGACAGCGAGCACGGCATCTCGGACATCTGGTTGATGACGCCGGCGTATTTGCTCGATCCGATGATCGATCTGCAGGCGCATCTGGACATTAAGAAGGCGATCGCGGACGGGACGACGGATCAGCTGACCGGCTCCGGCAAAGGCTTCTGGGAGCTGATGCAAGCGGGCGATTGGGCGATCGGCATGATGTTCGGGCCGGAAGATACGCCGTTCGACTACGTCGGTCAAACGTATCCGGATCAAGTCGTATGGGATGCGTATCTCGGGGCCCCGACGCCGACCGAGATCGAGCGCGGCAGCTCGATGGATGAGCTCGTCGTCACGACGTTGACGAGCATCATCCAGAACAAGACGCCCGTCGGCGAAGGCTTCGACAACATGGTCAAAGAGTGGAACGCCTTGGGAGGCGAGCAAGTGACCAAGGAAGTGAACGAAGCGTTAGGCAAATAATTTTCGCGCGGTTCGGTTCTCGGCGCAGGCGCCGTCAGCGGGTAGCTGACGGCTCTTGCGATCTATGCAACCTTATCTCGGAAGGAGCGAGAATGCTATGATACCGGAAATTACGGCGAAGAAGAGGCAGGCGCCGAGCCCGCCTCGCTTCGGGTACAGGCGCAAGAGAGAGCTTCCGCTGCATTTGATGGTTTTGCCGGGGCTCGCGTTCGTCTTGATCTTCGCTTACCTCCCCATGGTCGGCGTCGCCATCGCGTTCCAAAATTTCATACCGCTCAAGGGCTTGTTCGGACAAGATTGGATCGGTCTCAAAAATTTCGAGTATGTGTTTTCGATGCCGAACATCTGGATTGTCGTGCGGAACACGTTGTTCATCGCTTCGATGAAGATCGTCGCCGGTCTCGTCGTGCCGATCTCGTTCGCCCTGCTTCTTAACGAAGTGCGGCTCGTATTGTTTAAGCGCGTCGCTCAGACGATCATTTACTTCCCGTATTTCTTGTCGTGGATCATCCTCGGCGGAATCATGATCGACATCTTGTCCCCCTCGGGCGGCATCGTCAACGCCTTCTTGGGCGTGCTCGGCATCGACCCGATTTACTTCCTGGGCGAAAACGCATGGTTCCCGTATACGATGGTCATCTCCGACGTATGGAAGACGTTCGGCTTCAGCACCGTCGTCTACTTGGCCGCGATCACCAGCATCGACCCGTCCTTGTACGAGGCGGCGGCCGTCGACGGCGCGGGACGGTGGAAGCAGACCTGGCACGTGACGCTGCCGGGCATGCATATGATCATCGTGCTCCTGATGGTGCTCAGCCTCGGGACGGTGCTGGACGCCGGCTTCGATCAAATTTTCAACCTGTACAGTCCGCAAGTGTACGAGTCCGGCGACATTATCGACACGATGGTGTACCGAATGGGCCTGATGCAAGCGCAATACGGACCGTCGACCGCCGTCGGCCTGCTGAAATCGGTGGTGTCTTTCATCCTTATTTCAACCTCGTATTTGATTGCGTATCGCTTCTTCAGCTACAGACTGTTCTAAGGAGGGAAGCTCATGTTAGCCAGACAAACGCGGGGCCAGAAAATATTCAACGTTTTCAACTTGTTCTTCCTGACCTTGGTCTGCGTGCTGTGCCTGTTTCCGTTCATCCATGTCGCGGCGTTGTCGCTCAGCGAAAACTCCGCCGTGTCCGGGGGCTTGGTCAAGCTGTGGCCGGTTCGCTTCACGACGGAGCCTTATTCGTACGTATTGGAACGGAAAGCGTTTTGGACGGCTTTCGGCGTCACGATCCAGCGGGCCGCGCTCGGCACCGCGCTGAACGTTCTGTTGGTGCTTCTCCTCGCCTATCCGCTGTCCAAGACGAGGGAGAAGTTTCGCATGCGTTCGACGTACGTGTGGATTTTCTTCTTCACCATGCTGTTTAACGGCGGATTGATCCCGACGTATATTTTGATCAAAGAGCTCGGTCTGCTGGACACGATTTGGGCGCTCGTGCTGCCCGGAGCGGTCACGGTGTTCAACGTCATCCTCATGCTGAACTTCTTCCGCCAGGTGCCGGAGGAGCTGGAGGACGCCGCGAACATCGACGGAGCGAGCCATTGGCGTACGCTGTGGCAAATATACGTGCCCGTCTCGACGCCGGCGATCGCGACCATTACGCTGTTTTGCGTCGTCGGCCATTGGAACGCCTGGTTCGACGGGCTCATCTACATGAGGGACGCGTCGAACTATCCGCTGCAGAGCTATCTGCAGACGATCGTCGTCAGCTTCGACTTCCAGACGATGACGGCGACGGAAGCGGAGCGGCTCGCGAAGCTGAACGACCGTTCCGTTAAAGCCGCGCAGATGATCGTCGCCGCGATCCCGATCCTGCTCGTGTATCCGTTCCTGCAGAAATATTTCGTCAGCGGCATTCGTCTGGGCAGCGTCAAGGGATAATCCCTGCGGCGGCGGGAGGAGGGAGGTTGAGCGCGACGGTCAATAGACGAGGATTCGTTTCCCGAATTCCAGGTGCTGCGTCATCCTATCCGCGGCGTCTTCGACCTTCCCCTCCAGAATGTTTTCGAAAATGGAGACGTGGTCCTCGTACGACACCTGCACCCGGTCGCTGTCCTTCTGGAGCACGTTCAACGCGATCCGATACAGCTTATCCTGAAGACGCTCCATCGTCAGCAGAATTTCCTTGTTTCCGTAGATCGCCGTCAGCTGTCTGTGGAAAGCGGAATCCTCGACCGTGAACGCATGGTTGTCCTTGGCGGCGATGCATTCGTTCTGGCGGCGCAGGTTATCCCGAAACCAGGCGATTTCGTCCGCTTGCAGCGGGCGAGCCGCCAGCTTCTTAACGACATGGGATTCGATGGCCATCCGGAAATCGTAGAAGTCGATGACCTTATCGATCGTCATCTCCGACACGAAGATGCCGCGATTCGGAATATAGGTGAGGTGTCCGTCCGCATCCAACCGTTCGATGGCGGCTCGGATCGGCGTTCGGCTCATCTTCAGTCGTTCGACTAAGGAGTTCTCGGTAAGAAATTCGCCGGCTTTGAGCTCGCCGCGCAGGATGAGTCGGCGGATCTCGTCGTAGGCTTTTTCTTTTAGCGTTTTGACCTTCATCGAGGGGATCTCCTTTGGCGATCCGGCGGGTTGCCGGACATTTGAAAGCGTATTCTTCAATGAAACAATACTTTGGCTTTTCTGTCAATTTGTTGTATACGCAATGAATACACTATGTATTTTCGAGACGGAAAGGGTGAACGACGAGATGACGAACATAATGCTCATCGGCGCCGGCGGGAAAATGGGCTGCCGCATCGCCGATAATCTCAAGGACACGCACGACGTGCTCTACGTGGAGAACGGGGAGCAGGGCATTCGGAATCTCGCGGACAGGGGCTTGACGCCGACGCCGTGGGAAGAGGCGGCCCCGGTCGCGGACGTCGCGGTGTTGGCCGTCTCCGACGCGGCGATCGGCGGCGTCGCCGGCAGTCTGGTGCCGCAGCTGCGGACGGGGGCGACGGTCGTGCTGCTGGACCCGGCGGCCGCGTATCTCGGCCAGCTGCCGAAGCGCGAGGACATCTCCTACTTCGTGTGCCATCCGTGTCATCCGCCGGTGTTCAACGACGAGACGGACCCGGCGGCGAAGAGGGATTACTTCGGCGGCGTCAAGGCGAAGCAGGCGATCGTCTGCGCGCTGCTGCAGGGGCCGGAGGAACGTTACGAGCAAGGCGAAGCGCTGGCGAAGGCGATGTTCGCGCCGGTCATGCGCTCCCACCGGATCACGTTGGAGCAGATGGCGATGCTGGAGCCGACGATGGCGGAGACGATCGGCTCCATGATGGTGACGGTGCTCGGCGAGGCGATGGAGGAGGCGATCCGGCGCGGCGTACCGTACGAAGCGGCGAAGGATTTCATGATGGGGCATATCAACGTCCAGCTGGCGATCGTGTTCGAGAAGGTCAACCCGTTCTCGGACGCTTGCCTCGTGGCGATCGAGTACGGCAAGCGTCATATCATCAAGGACGGTTGGAAGGACCTATACGAG
The DNA here is from genome assembly GCF_005765165.1 of Paenibacillus antri. NCBI lineage: Bacteria > Bacillati > Bacillota > Bacilli > Caryophanales > Paenibacillaceae > Paenibacillus > Paenibacillus antri. The sequence continues at coordinate 127,308 of NZ_VCIW01000012.1, forward strand.
CCGGAGCGGCTGCGCGAGCAGATCGACGTCATGCTTCACCCGGAAAAGCTGAAGGAGTCCGCAAGATCCTAGGGGTCATACGAAAAGGAGAGGGTATTCCATGTCGAAGGTAGCTATCGCGGAAAATAAGCTTACGCTCACGCGGGACGGCAAGCCGTTCTTCTATTTGGCGGATACGGTATGGAGCGTGTTCTCGAACGCGGAGGAGTCGGAATGGCTGGAGTATTTAAGGTACCGCAAAGCGCAGGGCTTCAATGCGCTGCAGATCAGCGTGCTGCCCGTGCTGCACGACGCGAGCGATACGTACACCGGATCGTATCCTTACGAGCTGGCGGAGGACGGGACGTGGGATTTCTACCGGATCAACGACGCGTTCTTCGACCGGGCCGAGCGGATGGTGCGCGCGGCGTTCGACATGGGCTTCGTGCCGGCGCTGGTCGTCCTGTGGAACACGTATGTGCCCGGCGCGTGGGCGAACAAGCAAGTGACCGGTTATTCGATGCCGAAGGAAACGGTTGAAATGTATACCGAATACGTCGTGCGCCGCTTCGCGCCGTACGATCCGATTTACTTTATTAGCGGAGACACCAAGTTCGAGACGGACGAGATTAACGAATATTTCATGATCGCGATGAAAAAGCTGAAGTCGCTGCGGCCGGACGCGCTCACCGCACTCCATCCCGTCGGCAACTTCCACGAGCTGCCGGAGACGTTCCTGTCGTCCGAGCACTTGGACCTTTATATTTATCAATCCGGCCATAATCTTCAGGATCAGCACATGACGTACTCGCTGGCGGAGAGCTTCCGAAGCAAGCCCGTCCGCCGCCCGGTCATTAACTCGGAGCCTTGCTACGAAGGGCACGGCCACGGCGGCCGGTACGGGCGCTTCGACGCCTTCGACCTGCGGAAGGCGTTCTGGTCCAGCGTCCTCGCCGGGGCGAACGCCGGCTTCGCCTACGGGGCGCACGGCGTGTGGAGCTGGCATCGGGAGGGGGCCGGCTTTACGAGCGAAGGCTGGTCCAAGGTGCCCTTCCACTGGCTGACCGCGCTCCGGTTCCAAGGGGCATGGGACGTCGGGTACGCCAAGAGCTTGCTCGAAACGCACGGCCTGCAGGAGCTGGAGCCGCGGAACGATCTGCTGCTGACGCCGTACCCGGACATCCGCGTCGCGGTCTCGGCCGATCTCCGGAAGATTGCGATCTACGCGCCTTACAGCAACCGGATTCAGGTCGCCTTGGATCTGACCGGGTACGCGGGGCAGGCGATCGCGCTGAAGGACCGCTCGGCGATGCCGACCGACGTCTCGAGCGTCGACGGCGGCTCGGAGATCGCCATGCTGCAGGCGAACAGCGACGCGCTGTATTTGTTTACGCGTTAAGCGCCTCCCGCGGGCGCCCGGGGCAGAAATAGTCGGAGTTTCTCCGACTGCACGCCCTCGGCGGGCGCCCGGGGCAGAAATAGTCGGAGTTTCTCCGACTGCATGCCCCCCGCGGGCGCCTGGGGCAGAAATAGTCGGAGTTTCTCCGACTGCACGCCCCCCCGCGGGCACCTGTGGCGGCAATAGTCGGAGTTTCTCCGACTGCACGCCCCCCGCGGGCGCCTGTGGCGGAAATAGTCGGAGTTTCTCCGACTGCACGCCCCCGCAGGCGCCCGGGGCATAAATAGTCGGAGTTTCTCCGACTGCACGCCCTCGGCGGGAGCCCAGGGCAGAAATAGTCGGAGTTTCTCCGATTGCACGCCCTCGGCGGGCACCTGGGGCATAAATAGTCGGAGTTTCTCCGACTGCACGCCCTCGGCGGGAGCCTGTGGCGGCAATAGTCGGAGTTTCTCCGACTGCACGCCCACGGCGGGCGCCTGTGGCAGAAATAGTCGGAGTTTCTCCGACTGCACGCCCCCCGCGGGAGCCCAGGGCAGAAATAGTCGGAGTTTCTCCGACTGCACGCCCTCGGCGGGCGCCCAGGGCAGAAATAGTCGGAGTTTCTCCGACTGCACGCCCTCGGCGGGCACCTGGGGCATAAATAGTCGGAGTTTCTCCGACTGCACGCCCCCCGCGAGCGCCCGGGGCAGAAATAGTCGGAGTTTCTCCGACTGCACGCCCTCGGCGGGCACCTGGGGCATAAATAGTCGGAGTTTCTCCGACTGCACGCCCCCCGCGAGCGCCCGGGGCAGAAATAGTCGGAGTTTCTCCGACTGCACGCCCTCGGCGGGCACCTGGGGCATAAATAGTCGGAGTTTCTCCGACTGCACGCCCCCCGCGAGCGCCCGGGGCAGAAATAGTCGGAGTTTCTCCGACTGCACGCCCCCGGCGGGCGCCTGTGGCGGCAATAGTCGGAGTTTCTCCGACTGCACGCCCTCGGCGGGCGCCCAGGGCAGAAATAGTCGGAGTTTCTCCGACTGCACGCCTCCCGCGGGAGCCCGGGGCAGAAATAGTCGGAGTTTCTCCGACTGCACGCCCCCCGCGGGCGCCTGTGGCGGCAATAGTCGGAGTTTCTCCGACTGCACGCCCTCGGCGGGAGCCCGGGGCAGAAATAGTCGGAGTTTCTCCGACTGCACGCCCCCGCGGGCACCCGGGGCAGAAATAGTCGGAGTTTCTCCGACTGCACGCCCCCGGCGGGCGCCTGTGGCGGCAATAGTCGGAGTTTCTTCGACTGCACGCCCTCGGCGGGAGCCCGGGGCAGAAATAGTCGGAGTTTCTCCGACTGCACGCCCCCCGCGGGAGCCCGGGGCAGAAATAGTCGGAGTATCTCCGACTGCACGCCCCCGGCGGGCGCCTGTGGCGGCAATAGTCGGAGGTTCTCCGACTGCACGCCCCCGGCGGGCGCCCAGGGCATAAATAGTCGGAGTTTTCCCGACTGCACGCCCCCCGCGGGCGCCCGGGGCATAAATAGTCGGAGTTTCACCGACTGCACGCCCACGGCGGGAGCCCGGGGCATAAATAGTCGGAGTTTCTCCGACTGCACGCCCCCCCGCGGGAGCCCGGGGCATAAATAGTCGGAGTTTCTCCGACTGCACGCCCTCGGCGAACCCTCCTAGTAGAGCTGCACCTCGGTCATCCAGACCGATCGGTGCGGCTCTTTTGCATATAGTGGAACATCTTCCGATCGTTCGGAAGATGTTCCACCATGGACGCCCCCGGCCGATTCCGGTTCGGAGAATAAGACACCATCTACATAATGTAAGCGGTTTCTAGGCGCGCCCGAAATCCGGATAATGAACAGTGTAAGCATATTCCGAACAGGTCTGGGGGAAGGAACGATGCAAAAGAAGAAGCGGTTCGGCATCGGCGGATTGGCGATCCTGCTCGCGGTCGTCATGACCGCCTGCAGCGGCGGCGGGGGCGGCACGACGAGCGGAGGCGACGCAGGCGGTACCGGCGGCAGCGGGAGCGGAGGCGGCGCATCGACGACGGAGCCGAGCGGCGGCGGTGGTTCGACTCCGCAGGAGCGCGTGACGATCGAGTACTGGCACACGTACAGCGATCAAGAGGAGAAGGTGCTCGCGGAGCAAATTAAGCCGCTGTTCGAGGAGAAGCATCCGAACATCGAGCTGAAGCTGACGCGGATGCCGTACGAAGGGCTGAAGCAGCAGGTGCTGGCGGCGGTCGCCGGCGACGCGGCGCCGGACCTGATGCGCATGGACATCGTCTGGGTGCCGGAGATGGCGCATCAAGGCGCGCTGATGCGGCTCGACGAGAAGCCCGGGTTCGAGGTCATTCAATCGAGCGTCTTCGACGGCGCGCTCGCGACGAACTATTACGACGGCGGCTATTACGGCGTGCCGCTCAATACGAACACGAAGGTCGCCATCTATCATAAGGCAACCTTAGAACAAGCGGGTCTCTCCGCGCCGCCGAAGACGATCGACGAGCTCGTCGCAGCGGCGAAGACGCTGAAGGCCCAAGGCAAATACGGGCTCGGCGTCAGCGGCATGCACAGCTGGGGACTGCTGCCGTATTTCTGGAGCCTCGGAGGCTCGCTGACGAACGACGACTACTCGGCCGTCGAAGGCTACCTCAACAGCCCCGAGAGCATCGCCGCGCTGCAGACGATCGCCGACTGGCAGAAGGAAGGTCTCATTATTCCGCCGCTCATGGGCGGGGAGCCGGGCGCGTGGGACGGCCTGAAAAGCGGCGAATACCTGATGGTCGACGACGGCCCATGGTTCTACAGCATTCTGATGAACGAAGCCGACAGCCCGTTCAAGCCGATGGAGGAGACGGTGCGCGCGCTCATGCCGGCCGGCCCGGCCGGGTCGCATTCGGTTATCGGCGGCGAGGATCTCGTCATCTTCGCGAACTCGAAGCATCCGGACGAAGCGTGGACGTTCATGCAGTGGATGCTGACCGAAGAGCCGCAATCGATCATGGCGACGACGGGGCTCATTCCGACGAACAAGACGGCGGCCGGGAAAATCGATCCGCAGAGCATTCCGTTCATCGCGGAGTACGTCGAGCAGTTGAACACGGCGCTGCCGCGCACGCCGATCCCGCAATGGGGCGAGATGGAGACGATCTTCAACCTGGCGGCGGAGAAGGCGATCCGAGGCGAGATGACCGCGGCGGACGCGCTGAACGACGCCGCGAAGCAGATCGAGGCTCTGCTGAAATAACGCGATGACACGCGGCTTCGCCGACGCCCGGCAAGGGTTCCGGCGAAGCCGGCTTCATCTCGGAACGAGGGAGGAGGCGGGAAGCGCATGATCGTCGTCGAAAAGAAACGTCCGAGGTCCCGCTGGCGCGTCGGCGCGAAGCAGTGGCTTACGGTGCTGCCGTACGTCGCGCTCGGGTTCGCGGGCACGTTCGTCTTCGTGTTGTACCCGATGGTGAAGAACATTCTGGTCAGCTTCCAGGATTTCAGCATCATGCCGAACGCGAAGAACGCCTGGATCGGGTTCGAAAATTACGCCGAGGTGTTCCGCGATCCGAACAAGAAATTTCTCATCGCCGTCCGCAATACGTTCCTGAACGTGCTGGCGACGGTGCCGATCAACTGGTTTCTGGCGATCTTCTTCGCGGTGCTGATCAACGCGAAATTCGTGAAGCAGAAGATCGCCTTCCGCACGGTGTATTACTTGCCGATCGTCACGTCGTGGGTCGTCGTGGCGCTGCTGTTCAAATATTTGTTCGCGGACGGAGACGGCGGGCTGGTCAACTTCCTGCTTCACAAGACGCTCGGCATTTTGCCGGAAGCCGTCGCCTGGAAGAGCCATTATTGGTCCGCGATGATTATGATCTGGCTGTTCCACGTCTGGAAGACGGTCGGCTGGGGCATGGTCATCTACCTGGCGGCGCTGCAAGGCGTGCCGAAGGATCTGTACGAGGCGGCGGACATCGACGGCGCGACCGCGGTTCAGAAGTTTTGGCGCGTGACGGTGCCCGTGCTGCGGCCGGTGACGCTGTTCGTCGTCATCAATCTGATCAACGGCGCGTTCGGCTTTTTCCCGCAGGTGTATTTCATTACGCAAGGCGGGCCGATGAACCAGACGCAGGTCATTCCGAGCTTGATTTATATGGAAGCGTTCAATCATTTCAAGATCGGCGAGGCGGCGGCGATGGGCTTCCTGATGGGGCTCATGGTGTTCGCGCTGACGTTCTCGCAGATGACCAAATTCGGAAAACAACGGCTGTTCTAGCGAAAGGAGGAGACAGGCGGCATGCATACCCCGATCTACGTCAAGGCGCTCGTGTACGTCCTCCTGGTCGCCGGCGCGGCGGCATTCGTCTTTCCGCTCATATACATGGTGTGGACCAGCTTCTTCACGGCGACGTTCTCGCTGCCGCGGCCGGACGAGGTGTTCGCCGTGACGCCGAATCTGAAAAACTACGCGATCGTCTGGAGCAAAAACAATTTCTCGCGTTACTTCCTGAACAGCGCGTTCGTGACGGCCGTCTCGATGGCCGGCGCGCTGTTCGTCAGCTCGCTGTGCGCATACGCCTTCGCACGCTTTCCTTTCCCCGGGAAGGAGGCGCTGTTCCGGCTGTTCCTGCTGTCGATGATGATTCCGGCGGTCATCAACATCATCCCGCAGTTCATCACGCTGCAAGGGCTCGGCCTCGTCAATACGTACGCCGGATTGACGATGGTGTACATCGCGACGGGCGTCGTCGGGAACATGTTTTTCCTGCGCGGCTTCTTCGAAAATATCCCGAAAGAACTCGAAGAATCCGTCCTCATCGACGGCGGCGGCAGCTGGCGCATCTATTGGAACATCTACCTGCCGCAGTCGCTGCCCGCCATGGGGACGCTGGCGATCTTCATTTTCCAAGGCACGTGGGAGGAATATTTCCTGGCGCTGACCGTCATCAAGAGCGAGTCGCTGCGCACGCTGCCGATCGCGATCATGATGTTCAACGACAAGTACGCGACGAACTACGGGCAAATTTTCGCGGCGTCCACGATCGCGCTGCTGCCGGTCATCGCGATCTACATGGCGTTCCAGAAGCGGTTCGTCCAGTCCGGGTTCAACGAGGGGGGGATCAAGGGATAGTATGGTTCGGGGAAAAGGATCCGCTTCTTTCGTCACCGGCACGAAAACGTCGATGTTTACGTTCGCGTTTACGTTTACGTTGATGTCTACGTTGCTGTTGACGTTGACGTCCTGCCGGAACGAGACGGCGCCGACGCCGGGCGACGTGTCGGGACGGCCGGGCGAATATATCGCGGCGCTGTCCACGGACCGCGCGCGCTACGAGCCTGGCCGCCCCGTCGCCTTCCGCGCGGAGCTCTCGCGCACGGTCGCGGACGGCGAGCTCGTCGTGCGGCTGTCGCATCTGGGCGACGACGTGGACCGGCTCGTCGTCGACGTGACGAACGACGACGTCGTGACGTGGACGTGGACGCCGCCGGAACGCGACTATGTCGGCTACTTGGCGGAGGTGTACGTGCGCGAGAAGGGGAAGCCGCTCGACCACGCGACGATCGCGGTGGATGTCTCCTCGCACTGGGCGAAGTTTCCGAGGTACGGATACCTCACCGACTTCCCGCGGATGACCGCCGAGGCGCGGGAGGACGTCGTCGACCGGCTCAACCGGCTGCATCTGAACGGGTTGCAGTTCTACGATTGGCAGTGGAAGCATCATCGGCCGCTGAAGACGGACGGCTCCGGCGGCGCCGCGCCGGCATGGCCCGACATCGCGAACCGGGAGGTGAGCTTCGATACGGTCCGAGGCTACATCGACCTGGCGCACGAGCGCGGCATGAAGGCGATGAACTACAATCTGCTGTTCGGCGCGTACGCGGATGCGGAGAACGACGGCGCCAAGGAAGCCTGGCGGCTGTACCGCGACCCGCTCGCGACGACGCCGGACCGCCACGAGCTGCCGGAGGCTTGGGCAAGCGACATCTATATTATGGACCCGTCCAACCCCGAATGGCTCGATTACCTGTTCGAGGAGGAACGCAAGGCGTTCGAGGCGCTGCCGTTCGACGGCTGGCACGTGGACCAGCTCGGCGATCGAGGGACGTTGTACACGAGCGAGGGAGAGAAGCGGAACCTGATGCTCGCCTACGGCGACATGCTGCGGGAGGCGAAGGATACGCTCGGCGTCGAGCTCGTCATGAACGCGGTGTCGCAGTTCGGGCAGCGACTGATCGCGAAGGCGCCGGTGGAATTTCTCTACACGGAAGTATGGGGGAGTCACCCGGAGTATAAGCATCTGAAGGCCATCATCGACGAAAACGCTTCGCTCTCCGAAAACCGCCTCCCTACGGTGCTCGCGGCCTACGTCAACTACGACCTCGCGGACGGGGCGGGCGAATTCAACCTGCCGGGCGTCCTGCTGCTGGACGCCGTAATCTTCGCGAGCGGCGGCGCGCATCTCGAAGCGGGGGAGAGCTTGCTCGCGAAGGAATATTTTCCGAATCGGAATTTGCTTGTGACGCCGGAGCTGGAAGCGCGGCTGACGGCGTACTACGACTTCCTGGTCGCGTATCAGAACGTGCTGCGGGACGGGGCGGAGGAGCTCGAGGACGCCGGCGTCTCGTCGTCGGCCGCGCGCATGTCGGCGGAGCCCGAGGCGGGAGCGGTGTGGGCGCTCGCGAAGCGGAAAGGGGAGCTCGACGTCGTCCACTTCGTCAACCTCGCGTCGGCGACGTCGATGTCTTGGAACGACGCCGACGGGACGATGCCCGCGCCGCGCCCGATGGAGGACGTGCCGGTGTCGATGGCGGCCGCCGGCAACGTCGCGCGCATCTGGACGGCGTCCCCGGATCGGCACGGAGGCGCGCCGACGGCCGTCGACTTCGCTCAAGAAGACGGACGGGTGACGTTCTCGCTTCCGAAACTCGAATATTGGACGATGGCCGTCGTCGAATATGAGAAGCGGTGACCCTGTTTCGTGATATAATCATATCACGATGTAAGGGGTTACAACCGTTGGGGGGCGCGGCGCGGTGAAGGTGCCATTTTCGAATAAGATCGCTACCAAGATGCTGACCGCCTTCTTCGTCGTCATCCTCATTCCGGCGACGCTCGGCAGCGTGTTCATCTCGTATTTCGCTTCGTCGCTGATCAAGACGAACGTGCGGCAATCGACGCTTCAGGTCGCCGAGCGGGCGGCCGATTCGCTGCTGTCCGCGTTCCTCGTCGCGAGCGACATCTCGGACCAAATTTACAGCGATACGCGCATTCAGCAGGCGGTGCTGGAGGGACGGTCGGCGCAAGGGCTGCCGCCGGGGAGCGAGCTGGACGAATACGTCGAAACGACGATCAACAACATTATCTACTCGAGCTCGTTCGTGAAGATTATCTATATCATTCAGGAGGAAGGCGAGAGCTGGGGCAGCGGCACGTTCAACCCGGCGAAGCTGCTGCAGTACGACCTGGACGAACTCGACTGGGTCAAGGAAGCGCGATACAAGGACGGCGAATACGTCTGGCTGCCGCTGCAATACGACCAGTTCAGCGGCGGGGGCGACAATACGGCGCTCGTCCTGCCGGTCGTTCGGGTGCTTAAGCGCTTCGACGATATGGAGCAGATCGGCCTCGTCTCCGTCAGCTTGGACGGGAAGGCGCTCGTCGACATTCTCGCGCATCTCGAGCTGGGGCGGACGGGGCGGTTCTTCGTCGCCGACGCCGAAGGGCGCGTCGTGATCGACCCGGATCTGTCGCGGATCGGCGAGACGGTGCCGAACCGCGAGCTGTACGAAAATATCGTGACGGGCCGCGAGGCGGAATTCGAATTCGCCATGCAGGGCGTGGCGCACTACGGCGTGAAGCAGCCGCTCGTGGGCGGCTGGACGATGGTCGGCATCGTGCCGGTGGAGGAAATTACGGGGCAACTCGCCGCGCTGCAGCGTCGCATCGTATATTCGTCGTTCTTCTTCGGGCTGCTCGCGATCGTCGTGGCGCTGCTCATGGCGCGGCGGATCACGCGTCCGATCCAGTCGCTGGCGGAGCAGATGAAGCAGGTCGCGGGCGGCGATTTGCGCGCGCGGACGCGCATCGTCTCCGCGGACGAGGTCGGCATGCTGAGCAAGCAGTTCAACGGCATGATTCAGCGCATCGAGGCTTTGGTGAGCGAGGTGCGGAAGGAGCAGGCGGAGAAGCAGGAGGCGGAGCTCCGGGCGGTCATGCACCGGATCAACCCGCATTTCTTGTTCAACACGCTGTCGAACATACGCTGGCTCGTGAAGTTCAAGCAGACGGAGCGGGCCGATCAAGGCATCTCGGCGCTCATTCGGCTGCTGGAGGCGAACATGGGCAAGAAGGGCAATTTCATTACGGTCGAGGAAGAGCTCGACATTATCGAGAAGTTTCTCGTCATCTTGGAGATCCGGTACGATCTGCGCTTCGAGCTGCGGGTGACCGTCGAGCCGTCGCTGCGGACGTTCCTGCTGCCGCGCATGCTGCTCCAGCCGATCGTGGAGAATTCGATTTTCCACGGCATCGTTCCGCAAGGGACGAACGGGCTGATCGACGTCGACGTTTCGCGGGACGGCGACGCCGTGCGCATCGTCGTCCGCGACAACGGCCGAGGGATGGAGCGCGAGACGGCCGCTCGGCTCGCGAATATGGAGGCGGCGGCAACCGGAGGCGAGGTCGGCATCGGCATCAAGCATGTGTACGAAAGCATGCGGCTCTATTATTCGCCGCGGTCGACGTTCGAGCTGCGGGAGCTGCAAGAGGGCGGGACGGCCGCGACGCTCGTGCTCGCGCCGCGCGAGGAGGCGGACGGCGATGCGTAAGGGGCGCCGGTTGTCGGCTCTGTTCGCGTTGTTGGCGCTGTTGGCGACCGCCGCGTGCTCGAACGCGCGCATGATCGAGCCGGGCGAGCCGGCGCGGCTGGTGGACGCCGGCGACGAGGTCGAGACGCTCGTGTTCTGGCACACGTACAGCGACGTGGAAACCCGCGTGTTCGAGGAGCGCGTCGTGCCGATGTTCGAGGCGGCGCATCCGAACATCCGCATCGAAGCGGTGCGGCAGCCGTACAACGCGCAGCTGAAGTCGGTGCTGCTCGCGAGGGCGTCCTCGAACAAGCCGCCCGACGTCATCCGGATGGATATCGCGTGGACGCCGGAGTACGTGCAGCTGGGGCTGGCGAAGCCGATCGGGGGGCTGCCGGGGTTCGAGGCGATTCGCGCGTCGCTGCACGAGGCGGCGATGGAGACGAACGCGTACGACGGCGACTATTACGGACTGCCGCTGAACGTGAATACGAAGGCGGCGGTATACAACCGGGAGCTGCTGGAGCGCGCGGGGTTTACCCCGGCGTCGCCGCCCGCGAGTCTATCGGAGCTTCTCGACGCGGCGGAGGAGCACGGGTTGAAGATCGGCATGGCGGAATTTTCGTTATGGGGCAGCCTCCCGTATTTGTACGGATTAGGCGGACGGCTCATGAACGACGAGTACACGCGCGCGACCGGCTACCTCGACAGCGACGAGACCGTCGCCGCGGTGACGCGGCTGAAGGAGCTGTATCTGAAGGGCGTCATTAACCCGAATCTGATCTACGGCCGCGTGGACCTATGGGACGCGATCCTCGGCGAGGAGTATGTGATGATCGACGAGGGGCCGTGGTTTTTCACGATCAAGCTTAATTCCGGCGATCGCGCGAAGGTCGAAGAGCGGCTGTCCCCCGCGCCGTTCCCCGCGTCGGGCGGACTCGGGTCCGTCATCGGCGGGGAAAATCTCGTCGTCTCCAAGGGGACGAAGCATCCGGAGGCGGCATGGACGTTCCTTTCGTGGATGGTGTCGCCGGAGGCGCAGCGGTTCGTCGCCGAGATGGGGCTCATCCCGACGAACCTGGAAGTGCTCGATTCGCCCGCGTTCGCGGACGGACGGGCGTTCGAGCGAGCGTATATCGACGGGTTGGCGAACGCTTTCTATCGCCCGTTGATCGCGAATACGGATGCGGTAGAGGCGGTATTCGAGGAGTATATGATACGCGCGTTCGAAGAAGAAGCGGACGTGCGGGCGACGCTGCGCGAGGCGGCCGTCCGCATCGACGAGCTGCTTCGGTAGGCGAGGAGGGAGCGGGGCATGTATACGGCAGTCATCGTGGACGACGAGCCGGTCATCCGGTTCGGCATTAAGGCGTCGATCGATTGGCACCGGCTGAACGTGAACGTCGCCGGCGACTTCGCGAACGGACGGCAGGCGCTGCAATGCATCGAGTCGCAGCGGGTCGATCTGCTCATTACCGACATTAAGATGCCGGTCATGGACGGCCTCGAGCTCGCGAGACGGGCGCTCGCTTGCCAGCCGGCGATGAAGATTGTGCTCGTCAGCAGCTACAACGACTTCGAATACGTGCGCGAGGGGCTGCGGCTCGGCGTAACGGATTACATCCTGAAGCCGACGCTCGAGCCGGAGGAGCTGCGGCTGCTCGTGCTGCGCTGCATCGAGCGGCTTGAGGCGGAGCGCGCAGGGGCGGGCGCGGCGTTCGCGTCCGCGAAGGACGCCGAGCGCCGGCTGCGCGAACAGGAGCTGCGGCGCCACCTGCTGCATCCGGAGGCGCCGCTCGCGCCGGCCGCCGCTCCGCCGTGGCTCGGCGCGAGCGGCGGGTTTACGGCGGTGTGTTTGCGCGTGGACGATGTGGAGCGCATCGAGGAGCAGTTCGGCTATTTGCATAAGGCGATGCTGTACGAAGAGCTGGAGGAGCGGTTCCTCGCGACGGAGCCGGAGGGGATCGGCTTTCAGGCGTCGGAGAACGATTGGTCGTTTTTCCTTCCCGGAACGGCGGACGCCTTGCGGCTGTCGCGCCTGAAGGGCGAGCTGGAGACGTCGGCCGGCGTCGGACTGACGCTCGGCTACGCGCACGGGACCGGCGCGCCGATGCTGCGCGCGGCTTACGAGAGCAGCCGGCGCGCGGCGGGGAAACGATTTTTCCTCGGCAAGGGGCTGCTGCTGTCGGCGGATGAGACGGGCGGTGTCGTCGGGCTCGGCGACGAGGACGCGATGAAGCGGCAGGCCGTCGAGACGCTGTCGTCCCGGTGCGGGACGCGCATGGACGTTACGACGCTGCTCGAGCGGTGCGAGCGGCTCAAGAAGGCCGAGACGGCGGCGGAGCTGCGCGGGCTGCTCGAGCTGTCGATCGCCGAAGCCGAGCGCGCCTTCGAAGCTTCGTCCCCGCGCGCGTCGGGACATGAGACGTTGATGGAGCAGGCGGTGGAGTACATCCAGTCGCATTATGCGGGGCCGCTGACGCTGCAGCAGGTCGCGGACCGCGTCTTCTTAAGCAAAAACTACTTCTGCCTGCTGTTCAAGAAGCATACGAATCAGAACTTCATCGATTACGTCATCGATTTGCGGATCCGCAAGGCGAAGGAGCTGCTGAAGACGACCGACCTGCGCATTTACGAGGTGGCGGAGAGCGCCGGCTTCAACGACGTGAAATATTTCAGCAAGCTGTTCAAGAAGATGACGTCGGTTTCGCCGGGGGAATTCCGCGAGGCGCCGTGAGCGATGCGGGGCGGCTTGCGGGCGGGTTCATTTTCGGGAGAGGGGTTTGGGTTATCGTGGTTCGCATTACGATCTGGAACGAATTCGTGCACGAGACGTCGAACGAGAAGGTGAAGGCGATCTACCCGCGCGGCATTCACGGGGCGTTGGCCGAGGGGCTGCGGGGCGAGGGGCGGACGCTGCGGACGGCGACGCTCCGCGAGCCCGAGCATGGGCTGACGGAGGAGGCGCTGCGCGACACGGACGTGCTCGTCTGGTGGGGGCATATGGCGCATGAGGAGGTGTCGGACGCGATCGTCGACCGGGTGCACGCGCGCGTGCTCGAGGGGATGGGGCTCATCGTGCTTCACTCGGCGCACGGCTCCAAGATTTTCCGCAAGCTGATGGGAACGCAGACCGGCCGGCTGAAGTGGCGCGAGGCGGACGAGAAGGAGCGGCTATGGGTCGTGAAGCCGTCGCACCCGATCGCGCGCGGGCTGCCGGAGGCGTTCGAGCTGGAACGGGAGGAGATGTACGGAGAGCATTTCGACGTGCCGGATCCGGAGGAGCTCGTCTTCGTCAGTTGGTTTCAGGGCGGCGAGGTGTTTCGCAGCGGGCTGACGTACACGCGGGGGAAGGGACGGGTGTTCTACTTCCGTCCCGGCCATGAGTCGTACCCGACGTATTACGATCCTCATGTGCTGCGCGTCATCTCGAACGCTTGCGATTGGGCGGCGCCGGGCGACAGTCCGGACGTTTCTTACGGTCATGTGCCGTCGCCGATGGAACCTATACGCTAGGAGGTTGAAAATCAATGACGAAGACGATCGGTTTCGGCTTTATCGGATTAGGCGGCATGGCGCGCGCGCATTTGCGGAGCATTCGGCGCTTTCCCGATGCCGCGGTGACGGCGGTATGCGACGTGTCCGCGGAAGGGGCGCGGGCGTTCGCGGCGGAGGCCGGCGGCGTGCCGGAGGAGCGGATCTACGCGGATTACCGGGCGCTCGTGGCGGATCCGGCGGTGGACGTCGTCGTGTGCGTGACGCCGAACGATACGCATGCGGGGGTGATCCGCGCATGCCTCGAGGCGGGGAAGCCGTTCATGGCGGAGAAGCCGTTCACGCGGACGTTCGAAGAGGCGGAAGAATTGATAGCTTTGTACCGGGAGCGGCCGGTGCCGAACATGATCGGCTTCTCGTACCGGTATCAGCCGCAATTCCGGCTGGCGCGGGAGCTCGTGCGCTCCGGGAAGCTCGGGCCGATTCGGCATGTGTTTATCCAGTATCTGCAAAGCTGGGGGTCCGCGGCCGTCGGGACGCCGCTCGTGTGGCGGTTCGACAAGGCGGTGACCGGCACGGGGACGCTGGGCGACCTCGGATCGCATATGATCGACACGGCGCGGTTCCTCATCGGCGAGTTCGAGGAGGTGTCCGGGCGGCTGGCGACGCTCATTCCGGAGCGGAAGCACCCGGCCACCGGCGCGCTCGCCCCCGTCGAGGTGGACGACTTCGCGTGCTTCCACGCGTCGCTTGCGGGCGGCGTGCCCGCCGTGTTCCAGACGACGCGCAACGCGCTCGGCTCCGGCAATCAGCATGAAGCGTACATCTACGGCGACTTCGGCACGTTGTTCGTCAGCTCGGAGAACGCACGGACGGTCACGTGGATTCATAAGACGCTGGAGGAGCCGGAGGCGGTGCGCGAGGAGCTGCCGGTGTCCGCGGAAGGCGGCGTCGACCAGTGGGACGAATTCATGAAGCTGCTGCGCGGCGAGCGCAGCGACCTGGTGACGACCGTCGAGGACGGGTACGTCAACCAAGAGGTGATGGAGGCGATCTTGGCCTCGGAACGGCGGAAAGCCGTCGTGTCTTTGCCGTATCGGCAATAAGCGGAATGGGCCGCCCTTCGCGTTTGAAGGGCGGCCTTTCTTCGCTGTGCGCGGATGAGGAAGGTCGCGGGAGCGGGAGTGGGGGCAGGGGCATAGGTTGGCAGAGACGAGGGGAACCTCTGTTTTTTTCGTATCATCGATTTTTATCTAACTTAGAAAAATATCTACGATACAAAAAAAGAACTTCTCCCCCTCCACGGTAAGCGGGCCGGGAGTTCGGCTGATCCGCGGCGCTGCATATCGGACGCTGCGCATAGATCGCCCGCAGACGCAGCGTTGTACACAGGACGCTCGGTTACGTCCGCAGCAAGCCCAACTCCTGCGCCTGCGCCTCCGTCAAAATAAATTCCTCGCTCGGCCACAGCCCTTCCTCGTCTTCGTCGTCGCGGCCGAACCAAGGCTTCATCTGTTCCCACAGCCCTCTCTCCACCGCTTCTTGGAACGTAATCATCACTTTCATACCGATTCCCCTCCGATTTCTTCAAAGTTACCCACGATATCCACAAGGTTACCCACAAATAGAAGTCCATTCGTTATGCCGGGTGTGGGTAACGAACCGCCCATTCATCAACATATCCACAGAACGGGTTGTTCACAGCACGATCCGCAAGAAATTTCGCGAAACAGCGCGGTTACAACCGTGCGAATCCACATTATCCACAAGGTTATTCACAATGTCCACATCCGCCGGCGGGAAAGTTCTCGTATATTGTCTTCCCGATCCATCAACATATTCACACTCCGATTTATCCACAGCGTCGCGCCGGATCCCGCCAAATCATCCACGGAAGCGAGGAAACTTAAGAAAATATTTATCTTTCGTTATCGTTCGGTTAAGAGTTGCCTTCTATGATGAAAAGACGACGCGGGACAACAGCCGCGAAGTAGAGGAGGCATCGACGAATGATCGAAGTTAACGGTTTACATCACCAATTCTTAATCGGCAAACGAGGCGCCGAACGCCGCGTTCCGGTGCTTCACGATATCGATCTCGCGATCGAGCAAGGAGAGATCGTCGCGATCGTCGGCCGGAGCGGATCCGGCAAGTCGACGCTGCTGCACATCTTGTCGGGGTATTTGCGCCCGACGTCGGGGGAGCTGCGCGTGCTCGGTCAAGACGTGACCAAGTTCGACGAGGGCGCGTGGTCGCGGTTCCGATTGGAGCGGTACGGCTTCATGTTTCAAAGCTTCCAGCTCATCCCGACGATGACGGCGTTCGAGAACGTCGAGCTGCCGCTCACCTTGAAGGGCGTCGCTCCCGAACGGCGGCGCAAGCGGGCGTACGAGCTGATGGATCGCTTCGGCATCGCCGATTGCGCGGGCCATTACCCAGGGGAGCTGTCCGGCGGACAGCAGCAGCGCGTATCCGTGGCGCGGGCGCTCGCGCTCGATCCGCCGCTCGTAATGGCGGACGAGCCGACGGGCAGTCTGGACAGCGAAAACGAAGCGAACCTGCTCGCCCTCATCCGCGAGCTGAACCGCGAGCGGGGCACGACGTTCGTCATGATTACGCACGACGAGCAAGTCGCGCGCATCGCGCACCGCAGACTGCTGCTGCAGGACGGACGATTGCAGCCGCACAGGAAGGAGGCGCCGATGATCCATGAAGTTTTCTGATCAACTCGCGTTCGTGCGCCAGAACGCCAAGAAGAATAAATCGCGGCTGTACATGACCGTGCTTGCGACCGCCATGGGCTGCGCGTTCTTGATCGTGCTCGCGTCGGTCGGGTTCGGACTGCAAAAGAGCATCGTGGACGAGATCGTCAACGACCGATTGGTGACGGCGATCGACGTATGGGGCAAGGAAGACGTCGGCAACGAGCCGCTGACCGATGCGGACATGGACTATCTCCGCTCCGTCGAGCACGTGGAGACGGTGACGTTCCGCCACTACCTGCAGCAATCGTTGACGCCGAAGGTAGACGGAACCGATCTGTCGGAAGAAGGCGTGCAAGCCATCGCGGTCGACTTCGCGCAGGAGGGGAAGGCGGGCTTCAAGCTGCATGCGGGCCGTCTGCCGCAGGCGGCGAACGAGGTCGTGATCGGCTACAGTTTGAAGGAGACGAATCCAGAGGAATGGATCGGGAAGACGATGGAGCTGCAGGCGCTTCAGTACGAGGGGGAGAAGGAAGCGCTCACGCCGCTGACCGCGACCATCGTCGGTGTCAAGGCGGCGCCGACGAAGGAGTGGGAGGCCGAGCGCTCGATCTTCATGGGGCTCGACCTGCTTGACGAAATCGAGCGCATCACGGGAACGCGTCTCGCGGGAGTGCTCGATCCCAAGTTGAGCGAGGAAGAGTTGGGTTGGGTCACCCCGATCGCCGAGCCGCGGCCGTACCAGTCGGTCCAGGTGATCGCCGAATCGGCCGAACGCGTGAAGGGGATTGCGGAGACGATCCGCGAAGCGGGCTATTACAACCACTCGATCGCGAACGAGCTCGAGCAGGTGAACGTCATGTTCCTCATCATGAAAATCGGTCTCGGCTTCGTCGGCACGATCGCCGTCCTCATTGCATCCATCGGCATCTACAACACGATGACGATGGCGGTGACGGAGCGGGCGCAGGATATCGGCATCATGAAGGCGATCGGCGCGCACCCTTCGACGATCCGCCGGCTGTTCCTGCTGGAGAGCGGTTGGATCGGCATCCTGGGCGCCGTCATCGGCGCGGTCGTGGCATATGGAATCTCGATCGGCGTCAACGCGGCGATGCCGATCGTCATCGAGACGTTCATGGAAGAGACGCTGCCGGAGGGGTTCGTTTTCTCGCTTATTCCTGCTTCCTTGACGGCGTTCGCCTGCTTCGTCTCGTTGGCCGTCGCGATGCTGTCGGGTGCCGGTCCCGCAAGACGGGCGACGCGGATCGACGTGCTGCGCGCGCTTCGGAGGGACTTGTAACGGCGTCATATGTTCGACCGTTAATGATTGCCGACGTGAATATTTCTTGGGAAATAAACGAGGAAATAAGACAAACGTAGACTTCTGCCTCCCCGTCGAATTATAGTATATGGAAAGAAGGACGGAAGACGAGGAGGCGGAACGACATGGGAGGCGAGCCCAAGCGAACGCGCGGCATCGCGATCGCGCTGCTCGGACCGGAGGAAATCGTGGAATCGATGAAGCGGGTCATACGCTCGTTTCCTTCGATGCGACCGATTCCGGTCGTCTTCGACCATCCGGAGGAAACCGCGGAGCGCATCGCGTCCGTGAAGGACGAGGTCGAAGTGATCCTGATGGCCGGAGTGGAGCCGGTCCGCAAGGGGCAGGTGCTGCCGGTCGATTCGACCGTGCCGATTCATTATTTGCCGCCGACCGGCGCGGGCTTGTATCGCGCCTTGGTGCGGCTGCAGCGATTCCACGGCTTGGAGGGGGGATTCTCCGTAGACTTCCTCCCGAAGTCGATCGTGGAGCGGACGTTCCGCGACTTGGACTTGGGGCTTCGGCCGGGGGCGATCGAATCGTACGAAGGCTCCGCGTACGGCGCGACGGAGACGCTGGTCGCGTTCCATGCGGACAAGCACCGCGAATCGGGCACGTCGGCGCTGACGGGCGTGAAGGCGGTGGCGGAGCGCTTGACGGCGCTCGGCGTCCCGAACGAGTGGGTCGTTCCGCTCGATCAGGACATTACGGTCGCGCTGGAGCGGGCGCTGCTCTCGACCGAGACGCGGCGCAGCAAGGAGTCGCAGATCGTCGTCGGGCTCATTAACGTCGACGAGTTCGGGCGGCTCGTCCGGCAGCGCGCGTCGGAGCACGACGTGCAGCGGCTGAAGCTCGACATTCACCGAACGCTGCTCGATTACGTCGAGTCGCTGAACGGCTACTTGACGCATCTCGGCGCCGACGAATATTTGTTCTTCACGACGCGGGGCATCTTCGAACGGGAGACGGGCGGGTACAAGTCGATCCCGCTCGCGAGGGACGTCTACCATACGCTCGGGCTGTCGCTCAGCATCGGCATCGGCTTCGGGCAGTCCGCCAACGAAGCGGGGACGCATGCCCGGCTCGCGCTCGGCAACAGCAAGCAAGCCGGCGGCAACTCGTGCTTTATCGTGCGCGAAGATCGAACGTTGATCGGGCCGCTCGCGATGGCCGACCCGGTCGAATACGATCTGTCGCTGACGGATCCGGCGCTGCTCGAGCAGGCGGAGCAGGCGGGCATGACGCGGATGTACGTGACCCGGCTCATGGTCGCGGCCGCGCGCCTCGGGCGATTGGAATTCAATGTGCTGGAGCTGGCGCAGATGCTCGGCGTGACCGTGCGGAGCACGCATCGACTGCTGCTCGATTGGACGGACGCGGGGCTGATCGAGGTAACGGGGATGGAGAAGGTAGGACGCGGTCGGCCTCGTCAACGGTTCCGCTTGGCCTTCCTCGCGGATCGCGTGAAGCAAGAATAAACGCCGTTGCGGAAGTTCTTTCCGCAGCGGCGTTTTCTTTCCGTTCACGCTTCTTCGATACAGATCGAGTCCAAGTACGACGTCAACACGGCGGCGGTTCGTTCCTTCGTCAAGCGGCGCGGCTCGAGGAACGCGTGCATCGCGAGGCCGTCGACTAACGAGTACAACGTCTCCGCGGTCAGCTCCTTGTCCAAGTCCTCGCGCAGCAATCGGCGATGATCCAGATATTCGATCATCTTGCGAATGCCCGAATAAATTTCTTGCTGCACCCCGAGCGAATCCGCCTTCCGACCCAGCGAGAAGACGTAGGCGAGCCATACGTCCATCTCCGCGCGTGTATCCTCGTTCAGCGGCACGATCTCGAACAGGACCCGCCGCACCATGGTCTTCGGGGGCAGGGTTTCGCTCAGGATCGCCTGAATGCGGGCGTTGGCGCGTTCCCGGACGAGCTGCATGGCGTACGCCAATAGCTCGTCCTGCGTAGAAAAGTAGTGCCGCAGCGCGCCTAACGAAATGTCCGCCTCCTTCGCAATGCTGCGCACCGTCGCGCCTTTCATCCCGCCCCGCAGGATCACCCGCCAGGTGGCGGCCGCGATTTGTTCTTTTTTCTCTTCATGATTCACGATTTTCGGCATGACCTGATTGTAGCATAGGAAACATTTTTTTAATACAGTTGTGCGGGAAAGAAACCGATGGTAAGATGTTGCGTATATAATACAACTGTATCGGAATAGGGGAGACGAACATGAATCTTATCGCTTGGTCGATCGTCGCTTGCGAGATCGCTTTTTGGATCGTTATCGGACTCGGACTGATCGTTCGTTACGTATTTCATAAGAAGGCGCTGGGTCTCGCCCTCTTGGCGTTGACTCCGGTCATCGATCTCATCCTGCTCGTCATCGCGGGCTTCGACCTCCGCTCGGGGGCGACGGCCACGACCGCGCATGCGATCGCCGCCGTCTATATCGGGGTATCCGTCGCGTTCGGGAAGAGCATGATCCAATGGGCGGACGACCGCTTCCGCTATTACGTGACGAAGCAAGGGGCGAAGCCGGCCAAGCGGTACGGCATGGAGTACGCGAAGCATTACATGATCGGCTGGGTGCGCCACCTCGTCGCCTATGCGATCGGAGCCGGCCTGCTGCTGCTGACGCATTGGCTCGTCGGGGACGCGGCCCGCACGGAAGCGCTGATGGGGACGGCAAGATTATGGACGCTCGTGCTCGGGATCGACTTCCTGATCGGCGTCTCCAATTTCGTCTGGCCCAAGCGCGCGAAGGCGGAGGCGTAAGAAATCGCGCGGGGTGCCGGTTGTTCCTTCATGGAGCAACCGGCTTTTCGCATTTTCTGAACAACGAATTAGAGACATTTAAAAGATTTGTCTTTAATTCGAATCGCGCGGTATGATGGTTCTATAACAAGCCGCTTTTTCGCGGCACACGAGAGGGGAATTCCGCAATGAGAACGATAGAAGAGCTGGAAGCGAAGTTGGCGGAGCCGTCGGCAGAACTGATCGAGGATATGAAGAACATCGAAGGAGATATCATGCTGCTCGGGGTCGCCGGCAAGATGGGACCGAGCCTTGCCCGCCTCGCCATGAACGCGATCCGCGCCGCCGGCGTGAATAAACGCGTCATCGGGGTCTCGCGCTTCTCCACGCCGGAAACGCGGGAGGAACTCGAAGCCGCGGGCGTCGAGACGATTTCCTGCGATCTGCTGAACGACAAAGCGCTGCAATCGCTGCCCGATTGTCCGAACATCATCTACATGGCGGGCAACAAGTTCGGCACGACCGGCCGCGAATGGTTTACGTGGGCGATGAACTCTTACCTGCCGGGCCGCGTGGCGGAGAAGTACAAGAACTCCCGCATCGTCGTGTTCTCCTCCGGCAACATCTATCCGTTCACGCCGGTGGCGCACGGCGGCGCGACGGAAGCGACCCCTCCGGGTCCGATCGGCGAATATGCGCAATCGACGCTCGGCCGGGAGCGCGTGTTCGAATATTTCTCGAACACGTACAATATCCCGATGGCGATCTATAGACTCAATTACGCCATCGACCTTCGATACGGGGTGCTGCTCGAGGTCGCGAAGTCGGTCAACGAGGGCAAGACGATCGATTTGTCCATGGGCCATGCGAATGTCATCTGGCAGGGCGACGCGAACGAAATCGCGATCCGCTCGCTCTTGCAGTGCAGCTCGCCGCCGAATATTCTGAACGTCACCGGGCCGGAGACGCTGTCGATGCGCTGGTTGGCGAAGGAGTTCGGCAAGCGGCTCGAGAAGGAGCCGGTGTTCGTCGGCAAGGAATCCGAAGAGGCGCTGCTCAACAATGCGTCGAAATCGTTCCAGCTGTTCGGGTATCCGAAGGTATCGACGCTGCAGATGATCGACTGGATCGCGGATTGGGTGAAGCAAGGCGGATCGACTTGGAACAAGCCGACGCACTTCCAAGAGCGGGAGGGAAAATACTAATGCGGAAGGATCTTTCTCCGGAATTGTTGAAGGCGCTGCATGAAGGGCTCGCCATTCCGGCGCATCCGTTGGCGCTCGACGAGAATCGCAAGCTGGACGAGAAGAGTCAACGCGCGTTGACGCGTTATTATATGGCTTCGGGCGCGGGCGGCATCGCCATCGGCGTGCACTCGACGCAGTTCGAGATCCGGGATCCCGGGATCAAGCTGTTCGAGCCGGTGCTGCGGATGGCGGCGGAAGAAGTCGAGAAGGCGAAGCTCGACCGGCCGTTCCTGAAGGTCGCGGGCATCTGCGGTCCGACCGAGCAGGCGCTCGCGGAGACGGACGTCGCGGTTCGCCTCGGCTACGATGTCGGCCTGCTCAGCATGGGCGGGCTCCAAGGGTGGACGGAGGAGCAAATTCTCGAGCGGACGCGCGCCGTCGCGGCTCGCATTCCGGTGTTCGGCTTCTACCTGCAGCCGTCCGTCGGCGGACGCATCTTCAGCTTCGAGTTCTGGAAGGCGTTCGCGGACATCGACGGCGTCGTCGCGATCAAGATGGCGCCGTTCAATCGCTACCAGACGATCGACGTCGTCCGCGCGGTGTGCAGCTCGAAGCGCCGCGACGAGATCGCGCTCTATACGGGCAACGACGACAACATCGTCGTCGACCTGTTGACGACGTACCGGTTTAATATCGACGGCCAACCGGTGGAGAAGTCCATCGTCGGCGGCTTGCTCGGACATTGGGCGGTATGGACGAAGAAGGCGGTCGAGCTGCTCGAGGAGATCAAGGGCGTGCGCGCGACCGGCTCGATCTCTACGGAGTGGCTGACGCGGAACGTCCAAGTGACCGACACGAACGCGGCGTTCTTCGATCCGGCACACGGCTTCGCCGGCTGCATCCCGGGCATTCACGAAGTGCTTCGCCGTCAAGGCCTGTTGAAGGGCACTTGGTGCCTCAATCCGCACGAGGAGCTGTCGCCGGGGCAAGCCGAGGAAATCGATCGGATGTACCGCGATTACCCTCACCTGAATGACGACGATTTCGTGAAACGGCATATACTGGAATGGATGAAGTAACGAAGAAGGCGTTACGGAGAGGGTAACGGCGCGTTAGGCGCGTTCCCCCGGGCGGGAGCGCCGGACGGGGAGACAGGAGGAAGAGGACGGCATGCGGTTTAAAGATGTGTTTTCCATCATCGGTCCGTCGATGGTCGGACCGTCCAGCTCTCACACGGCCGGAGCGGCGCGCCTCGGGCGCGTCGCCCGGCAGCTGCTCGGGGAGGCGCCGACGCGCGCGGACATCGTGTTTTACGGCTCGTTCGCGGATACGTACCGGGGACACGGCACCGATCTCGCGATCGTAGGCGGCTTGCTCGACTGGGCGACCGACGATCTACGGATCGCGCAGTCGCTGCAGCATGCGGAAGCGGAGGGGATGTCGGTCTCGATCAAAGCCGGCAAGGCGGTCACGGCGCACCCGAACACCGCGAAGATTACGCTCGGCGGCACGACGCGGACCGTGGAGCTGCTCGGCGCGTCGATCGGCGGCGGCAACATCGAGGTGCACGCCGTGGACGGCTTCGACGTGAAGTTCATCGCCATGTACCCGACGCTGTGCGTCTACCATAAGGACCGTCCGGGCATGCTGGCGGAGATGACGGCGGTGCTCAGCCGCGCCGGGGTCAACATCGGCCACATGGACGTCGACCGGAAGGGCCGCAACGGCGAAGCGATGACGGTGTTCGAGGTCGACACGCCGATCTCCGGCGAGCTGCTCGCGGAGCTGGGCCGGCTGCAGGACGTGTCCGACGTGCGGCTCGTCGACTTGGAAGCGGGCGTGGGCGCGTCATGAGATTCCGCACGCTGAAGGGGCTCGCCGCGCTGTGCGGCGAGCAGGACGATACAATCGCGGACGTCATGATCGCGGATCAGGCGGCGGAGTCCGGGCGGCCCGCGATTGATGAATTCGCCAAGATGGCCGAGTATTGGGCCGTCATGAAGGAAGCGGTGCGCCGCGGGCTCACCGAGGACACGACGTCGCGCAGCGGCCTGACGGGCCGCGACGCCCAGCGCGTCATGGCGCGCGTCGAGGCGGGCGACGTCGCGCTCGGCGGCGAGGCCGGCCGGGCGATGGCGTACGCGCTGGCCGTGTCCGAGGTGAACGCGTCGATGGGCCGCATCATCGCGACGCCGACGGCCGGCTCGTGCGGCATCATCCCAGGCGTGTTCGTCTCGGCGCAGGAGCGCTACGGCTGGGACGACGCGAAGATGACGCGCGGCTTGTTCGCCGCCGGGGCGATCGGCTACGTCATCGCGAACAACTCGTTCGTGTCGGGCGCCGAGGGCGGCTGCCAAGCGGAGGTCGGCTCCGCGATCGGCATGGCCGCGGGCGCGCTCACCGAGCTGCGCGGCGGCACGCCGGAACAGTCGGTGCACGCCGTCGGGCTCGCGCTGAAGAACACGCTCGGCCTCATCTGCGATCCCGTCGGCGGGCTCGTCGAAATTCCGTGCATCGTCCGCAACGGCTTCGGCGCCGTGACGGCGCTCGCAGCGAGCGATATGGCACTGGCCGGCGTCCGCAGCGTCATCCCGTCCGACGAGGTGATCCAGGTCATGCTCGAGGTCGGCACGTCGATGCCGGAGAAGCATCGCGAGACGGCGAAGGGCGGCCTCGCGCAGACGCCTACAGGCAAGAAGATCATGAAGGATTTATACGGGAAGAAGAAGTGATCCTCCCGCTTTCATCTCCGGGAACCCCATCGATCGGATGGGGTTCTTTCGCGTCCGCGGCGGGGATGCGGAGGATGACCGTCGTGCCTTCCCCTGGCGCGCTTTGAAACGAGAGACCGAATTTATCGCCATAATGAATCCGCAACCGTTCGTCGATGTTCTTTAAGCCGTACCCCGATCTAGCGACGTCGGGAGTCGGCCCGCCCAAGAGGCGGGCCATCGTGTCATCGGTCATGCCGATTCCGTCGTCCTGCACATAGAGGTAGATCACGTCGCCCGTTCGTTCGCCTCGGATCGCGATCGTACCCGTTTCGGCCTCCTTCTCCAGAATGCCGTGAACGATCGCGTTCTCCACGATCGGCTGCAGCGTGATTTTAAGAATCGGATCGTCCAACAGAGGCGCCGGCACGTCGATCGCGAGACGAATCCCGTCCTCGAAGCGCAGATTTTGAATTTGAACATAAGCCTTCACATGTTCCAGTTCGTTGCGAATCGTCACCGTATCTTCCCCTCCGCTCAGACTGAGCTTGTAGAAGCGGGAGAGGGCGATCGCGGCTTCCCCGATTTCGTGCGCCGCATGCTTGACCGACATCCAGTTGATCAAGTCGAGCGTATTGTACAGGAAGTGCGGGTTGATCTGGGCTTGCAGCGCCCGGAGCTCCAGCGTCTTGATATCCTTGCCCATCCGGTATTGTTCGTCGATGCTGGCCGCGATCGTGCTCAACATATGCTGATAATTTCGAATCAATTCCCCGATCTCGTCTTGGCTGCTCGGAATAGTCGTCACCTGATAGTCTCCACGCCCGGCCTTCCGGATCTGAATGATCAGCGCTTTGATTCTGCTCACGGCGGAAGACGCCGCCAGGAACGATAAGGGCAGCGCGAGCAAGGCGATGATCAGGAACGCGACGATCATCGGTTTTCTGGACTTGTCGCTCAAATTCAGAATGTCGCTGTAGGGCGTGATGAGCAGCAACGTCCAGTCCGAATCTTCTACCTCCTGGGCGCCGATCAGCAGCTTCTCTCCGGCATGGTCCACCGTCTTTAGAACCCCGTTGCTCAGATTATCCTTGGCGAACGCGGCGAGAAGGCCGACGAAAGCGTCCGCGTCGAGGAGGTTGCCGCGCGAGTGAGAGGCCATGCTGACGATCTCGCTCCGGCTGTTGATCAGAAGGGCCGTCGTGGCGGGCGTGAAGACCGACTGGTCTAGGATAGGCTGAATCTGCTTCTCTTGAATGGCGAGTCCGGCGATCCCAAGACTCTGGCTCAGGTCGAGAGGACTCGGAATGTTCCGAAGGACATGCAGGTAGCCGACTTCGTCCCCGTCTTGGAAATAGCGCTTGTCGAACCACCCGATCGTATTCCGTCCGGCTTGCAGCTTGCGGTACCAGGGCTCGTCTACGTAGCGATGCTGATTTTTCAACTCGTTGCTTTCCGCGAACAAGGCAAGCCCTTGCTTCATGTAAATCCGTACGTAGCTGACGTCCGGATTGTTCTTCGCGAGCAGGAACTGGGAGCCGAGCTTGTTCGAATCGACGATCCATTGCCCGATGTTATCGACATACTGGTTAGGATTCTTCTGAATCAATTCCAGCACGACTTCGTTCAGCACGATCATGTTCAGCGTGGTGACGGCCGACTTCGTCTTGAATTCGAGGAAGGAGTTCGTCTGCTTCAGCACCTGTTGGGCCGAATAGATGATTTCCTTCTCGTTTTCCTTATCCGTCGCGTAGGTGTTGACCCACAGGAAGACGATCAACGGAATGAGGATGAGCGCCAGATACGAGAGGAACAGCTTGTACTTGATGCTTAGATGACTCAGATTTTCGAACATGCGAACGATCATAAGTAGTACTTCTCCATGTATTGGGTAGGCGTGCAGCCGGTGTGTTTCTTGAACAGCGTCGTGAAGTAGTTCGCATCCTTGTATCCGAGCCGGTCCGCGATTTCGTAAAGCTTGAGCCGACCTTCCTTCAGCAGTTCCTTCGCTTTATCCATGCGGACTTCGGTGATATAGTCGCCTACGGTCTTGCCGGAATTTTTCTTGAAGAAGGTGCACAAGTACGTGTGACTGAAGTTGGCGTAATCGGCGATCGACTGGGTGGAAAACGTCGGATCCGCATAGTTCTCCCGGATGTAACGGGTAATCTCGTACATCTTCCTCCCTACGGAATCTTTCTCTTCCTTGGCCCGGAAGAGGCGGTCGACGTCGTCCAGCACATGACGAAACAGCTCGGCGAGCGTCCCGGCGGCTTCGACCCGCTGCCACGCCAGATGCGGTTCGTCGTTCTCCGGGTTCGGCGCGATGCCTTGGTCCTTGGCGATGTCGTCGATAATCCGAAGCAGCTGGAAGAACATGAACTTCACGCGCTGCGTATCGGCGTCCTGCATCGATCCGGCCGCATCCGCGAGCTCGCGCACCCACGCGATGGCCGTATCCCGATCGTCCGCATGCAGGGCATGTCGGAATCGGGCATACACGTCCGCGTCGACGTTCCGTGCGCGATCGGATTGCCTTTCGATGTTCCCGTAAAATTGGATCGCGGCGGCCATGCGGGCGGCTTGCCGATCGCCGCTTTCTGCAATCGCTTTCAAGAGTACGGCCGCGATTTCCTTCACATCGATCGGCTTCTCGATATAGCTGACCGCCTTCAGGTGGATCGCTTCTTTCAAATATTCCTTATCCGCATAGCCGCTCAGGAAAATAATCTGGCAGTCCGCGGACATCCCCCGGATCTTGGAAGCCAATTCGATGCCGTTCATCTTCGGCATGCGGATGTCCGTCAGCAGCAGGTCCGGCAGGCACCGTTGCGCCAGCCCAAGCGCTTCCAGGCCGTTTTTCGCGGTTTCCACCGTATCTACGCCCATGTCGCTCCATGGCACATATTGCCGCAGGCTGTCCCGCGTATGTTTCTCGTCGTCGACGATCAGCGCCCTCATGCCGATTCTCCCTTCCTATGAACCTCCGTTATGTGAATCAGTGTAGCAGACCCGCGCATGGAAGAAAATGAGCGCTTCGCAACATCGAAAAAAAACAAAGAAGATCGCAAAACCGTGTCGTATATTCATTCGATCCGTTGCTTTATGATTGCGATATCAGATGCGGCAGGAGAGGATGGATGACTTGAAAGCGCTTTATGAATTCCGCAAATACAAAGTATTGTACGCCATGTTTTTACCCATTGTGATTTACTTCCTTATTTTCGCTTACCTTCCGATGACGGGCATCGTCCTTGCTTTCAAGGAATACAACTACCAGGGCGGCATATGGGGAAGCCCTTGGGCCGGTTGGTCCAACTTCGAATACTTCTTCAAGTCGGGCAAGGCTTGGATCGTGACGAAGAATACAGTCGCTTACAATGTCGTGTTCTTGGCGTTGTATACGTTCTTCTCGATCGCGGTGGCCATATTCATCGCCGAGATGCGGGGCAAGTGGTTCAAGAAGACGGCGCAATCGTTCATGCTGCTGCCGTACTTCATCTCTTGGGTCATCGTCGGCGCATTCGTTTATAACCTGTTCAACTACGAGTTCGGCGTCGTCAATTCGGTGATCGAGTGGTTCGGGGGCGATCCGGTCGATATTTACGGAACGCCGAGCTACTGGTATTTCCTGCTCCCGTTCTTTTATTTGTGGAAGTGGGTCGGGTTCGGCAGCATCCTGTATTTGGCCGCGATCATGGGCATCGACCAGGAGTGCTATGAGGCGGCCATCATGGACGGAGCGACGATCTTCCAGAAAATTTACTATATCACGCTTCCGCTCCTGATGCCGACGATGGTCATTCTGGTGCTGCTCGCTCTCGGGCGGGTCATGCGTGGGGAATTCGAAATGTTCTACCAGCTGATCGGCAACAACGCGATGCTGTTGGACTCGACCGATATCGTGGATACGCTCGTGTTCCGGTCGCTTGTCGGGATGCCGGACTTCGGTCTCGCTTCTTCCGCCGGCTTCTACCAATCCGTGCTCTGCTTCGTCATCATTCTGGCCGCGAACGGAGCGGTGAAGCTGTATAACAAAGATTATTCGCTATTCTAAGCCATCGGGTACGACGGAGGCATGACCATGAAAATCAAATCTACGCTGGATGTAAAAATTTTCAATACGATCTCTTATTCGGTCGTCGGTTTTTTCGGAATCATCACGCTGCTACCGTTCGTCATCCTGCTGTCCGGCTCGTTCACCTCGGAGGATTCGATTCTCCAGAACGGTTACTCGATCTTTCCTAAGGATTTCTCTTTCGAAGCCTACAAGCTGGTGTTTCGCGAGCCGGACGCGATCTTGAACGCCTATATCGTGACGCTGTCGGTTACGATCCTCGGTACGATCCTGGCTCTGTTCTTCTCCGCGATGGCAGCCTACGTGCTGTACCGCAAAGAAGTGAAGTACCGCAATAAGATGTCGTTCTTCCTGTATTTCACGACGCTGTTCAACGGCGGGCTCGCTTCCTTCTACGTCATCATTAACAATACCCTTCATTTGGATAACACGTTTCTGATTTTGGTGCTCGTGCATATGTTCAGCGTCATCCACGTTCTCATCCTGCGAAGCTTCATGCAGGGCTCCTTGCACGATTCTTTGCTGGAGTCCGCCAAGATCGACGGCGCCGGGGATTTCGAGATGTTCCTGCGCATCGTGCTGCCGCTCAGCAAGCCGGCTCTGGCGACGATCGGCTTGTTCACGGCGCTCGGGTACTGGAACGATTGGTGGACGCCGATGCTGTTCATCGAGAACGAGAAGCTGTATCCGATGCAATACGTGCTGTTCCGCGTCATGTCCACCGCCGAGATGACTTCCGCCATTTTGAATACGTCCTATACGGTAGAACTGCCGAAGGAGTCGCTGAAGCTGGCGCTCACGGTCGTGTCCACGGGACCGATCATTCTGGCCTACCCGCTGGCCCAGAGGTATTTCGTCCAGGGACTCATGATCGGCGCGGTCAAAGGTTGAACGGAATGGGTGCAGGAGCGGGCAAACCATGGTGCCTCGCTCTTGACATACAGCCTGCGTCATCCATACGATGATGGGCAGGCCACGAAATAGGAAATAAGACAATTCGTAGGAGGGTACTCGATGGCAAGAGTGAAAAGGGGAATGGGGCTCGCAATCGTTCTGGCGATGCTCCTCGCGACGGCGTTGGCCGGTTGCAGCAACACCAATGACGGAGAGGCGACAAGCGAAAGTCCGTCGTCGCCTACGTCGACGGATTCGGCGACGGGCGAGTCGTCTGCGTCCGAGACGCCGGCGGCCGAACCGGCGATCGACACGTCGAAAGAAGTGAATTTGAAAGGATATTTGCTCGGCCAGGCTCCGAAGGGATTGCCGGACGTCATGACGGAGCTGAATACGCGGCTCAAGAAGGACATTAACGCGACGCTCGAAGTCGATTATATCAGCTTTAGCGAGCTCGACGCCAAATATCCGCTCATTCTGACGAACAACGACGGCACGGATTGGATCTTCTCCGCCAACTGGGTGAATTATGTCCAGCATGCGACCAAAGGCGCGTTCATGGAATTGACCGAAGAGATGATCCAGAAATATATGCCGAGATACTATGCTTCGATCGACAAACAAGGACTCGAGGCTGCGAAAATCAACGGCAAAATCTACATGCTGCCGGCGCCGGCGCGTTCGCCTGCGATCCCGATCGCCGTGATCCGCGGAGACTTGCGCAAGAAATACGGCATTCCGGAGATCAAACATGTGTCCGAATTGGGGCCGTACTTCGAGGCGCTCAAGAAGAACGAACCGGACATGATTCCCGCCGCGCTCAGTTCGACGAACTCCGACATGCAGGGTCTCTTCTACCAGATGGTTCAAGAACAGGGCCAGGCCCAGATCCAGTTGATCAATGGAACCGGCGCGGCATACTCCTTGGAAGACCCTACGGCGAAATTGCTCTATTTCGACGAAGAACCGCTCAAATCCAAAATGCTGAAATCCGCGAACACCATGAAACAGTGGTATGACGCCGGGTATATCAACAAGAACTACTTCTCCAACAAGACGGGCAGCTCGACCGCCTTCGGCCAAGGGACGTCCGGCCTCGGGCTCTCCAACACGATCGCGATTCGCCAAACCTTGGATCAAGCGAAGGCCAACGGATGGGAAGTCGAGATCATCCCGTTCGTGGATGCCGAAGGCAAAGTCATCGCCAGCGAATGGACGGGCGGCGGGATTTCCTTGCCGGCCGGAGCCGCTAACCCGGAACGCACGCTCATGGCCATGGATCTGATCATCTCCGAGCAATCTTACAATTATCTTGTGTATTTCGGCATCGAAGGCAAGCACTACGTCATTAATGCCGACGGCCGATACGAGCTGCCGGCGGGCGTGACGCCCGAAACGAACGAATACGCGCCGGACGCGGCAGGATTCTGGTTCACCGACCTGCGCCAATTCCCGGCTTACGCTTCCTGGAGCGAGGATTACATCGCATTGCTCAAGGACATTCAGGAGAACATTCTGTTCCAAAGTCCTCTATCCGGCTTGAGTCTAAACTACGAAACGCTGAAGACCGAAGTGGCGT
This sequence comes from Paenibacillus antri, assembly GCF_005765165.1. Taxonomy (NCBI): domain Bacteria; kingdom Bacillati; phylum Bacillota; class Bacilli; order Caryophanales; family Paenibacillaceae; genus Paenibacillus; species Paenibacillus antri. Next base: position 158,189 of record NZ_VCIW01000012.1, read on the forward strand.
CGCTCACCAACGCCCGGACGCAATATTTCGTGCCGTTCATGATGGGCTCGGTCAAGAACGTGGATGAAGCGTTCAACACCTTCATGGAACAGGCGAGAGTCGCGGGCTTAGAGAAGATCAAGGACGAAGCGCAGAAGCAGATCGACGCGTTCTTGCAGCAGAAGCAGTAGAGCCATATTCACGATTTTCGAAGGCCGTCGCTCCCAGCGACGGCCTTCACGCGTGTGCGCTATGAAACCATTGTGAACGGGAAAACCTCCCTCTAATTTCGCCGAATGCCCCGGTTTGGACCGCTTTACAGGGAAAACCTCCCTCTAAACTGACGATTCAGGCCGAATATGTGCCGAAATCGCTAGATTAGAAGGAGGTTTTCCGTCTAAAGGGGGGCCATCGACGGTCGCGGCACAATTAGTGGGAGGATCGGGCTTCCGGCCGTCCATGAAGCTATATGGCGAACGAGGCGCGATGTTCCTCGAAGGCAACGCCATCGTCCATCGGTCGGTGCCCGGCATCGCGCCTCCGCCGCCGCCGAGCGCCGTCTCCGTCGAGGGCGGCAACGACCCGCGCGCGATTTCGCACGAGAACTATCGCCGCCAGCTGAGGACGTCCTGCTCGCGATCGACGCCGGCCGACCGTCCGGTTGATCGAAGCCATCCGCGAATCCTCCCGCGCGGGCCGCGAAATCCGGCTCGACGTATAAGGACCGAGCCCTCGGGTGCGGCCCTTTTCGCGATTAGACGCTCTGCGGTCGCTGCAGGTTGGGTCTCAGGCATAACCAGAGCAACTCCTCCGTCATCGAACTTCCTCCCGCGGCAACGTTGAAGCGGAAGCAATATTCATCAAGATACGACTGAATCGATGCGGCACCATCTTTTCCTCGGTTTCACTTTTTTCGCGTCGCTTTGGAGAGATATCGGTTCGTTGCGAGGTCCTTGATTGTACCTGTCATGCACCTTGAAGCATTGGTGAGAAGGGTTGAGCCTGTAAGGGGAGCTGAGTGGGGGGGAGGGCTGTCGGGAGAGAGAAGAAGGAGGGGATAGCTGAGCGAAGGGAAGTCGGGGAGAAGGAGCTGCGGGAGACGAATGGAGAGCGCGGGGGGAAGAGAACGCATTGGCATCGCCGGGCGCGGCATGATACGATTGGAGTACGAACGAGCGGGGGAGCTTCGGATGCGACAGAGCGAAGGGATTCTAGTATTCGTATACGGTACGCTGCTGCAGGGCGAAGCGAACGATCGGTGGCTTCGGGACGCGCGGCGGGTGGCGCCCGAGGCGGTCGCCCCAGGAACATTATACGATACGGGGCGCGGATATCCTGCGATGACGACGGCGGGGCGAGAGAGCGAATCGACGGTTCTCGGAGAGCTGTACGCCATCGATGAGCAGACGCTGCAGGCGCTTGACGAGCTGGAGGACTTCTACGGTTCGGGCGACCCGCGCAACGAGTACGAACGGGTACGGAGCGTCGTGCGGACGGAGCATGGCGCGTCGGAGGCATGGACCTACGTGTACGAGCGAGTCCCGACCGGCTGCACGCACATCCCGACGGGGGATTGGCGGCGGTACCGGCGCGAACTACAAGAAAGGCCGCTCCGCGATCGCTAGAGCAGCCCTTCCCTTTTTCCAAACGTTAATGGCCCGACGGCGACGCGAGACCGACTTTGTCGACGAGCAGGCGGCTTTCTTCGTTCAAGCTTTCGATGCGGACGTCTTTGCCGAGCTGTCGATACTTCTGAACGACTTTGGCGATCGCGGTGACGGCGGAATGATCCCAGACGTGCATATGTCGGAAGTCGACGATGATGCGGTCCGGGTCGTTCTTCGCGTCGAACGCTTCGACGAACGCCGACGTCGTGCCGAAGAACAGCTGTCCTTGAAGCGTATACCGCTTGGCGCCGTTCGGCGCGAGCTCGGTGCGGACGTCGATCTTCGAGGCGATGCGCCAGCCGAAGATCAAGGCGCTGAGGACGACGCCGACGCCGACGCCGAGCGCGAGGTTATGCGTGTAGACGGTCACCGCGACGGTGGCGAGCATGACGACGGTGTCCGGAACGGGAATCTTCTTCATCCCGGACACGGATTTCCAGTCGAAGGTGCTGATCGATACCATGATCATGACGCCGACGAGGGCGGCCATCGGGATGCGGGCGACGACGTCGCCGAGCACGAGAATCAAGAACAAGAGGAAGACGCCCGCGACCAGCGTGGATAACCGTCCGCGCCCGCCCGACTTGACGTTGATGACGGATTGGCCGATCATGGCGCACCCCGCCATGCCGCCGAAGAAGCCGGTGATCGTATTGGCGATGCCTTGACCGCGGATTTCGCGGTTCTTATCGCTCTTGGTTTCGGTGAATTCGTCGACGATGGTGGCCGTCATGAGCGACTCCAGGATACCGACGAACGCCAGCGGAATCGCGTATGGCAAGACGATCATCAACGTCTCGAGCGTGAACGGCACCGCAGGCAGGTGGAACAGCGGGAACGCGGTCGGCAGCTGGCCCATGTCGCCTACTGTGTTTACATGGAAACCGGCAGTAATGGTTACAATAGTTACCACGATGATAGCCACGAGAGCGGACGGGACGGCTTTCGTGACGCGCGGAAGCCCGTAGATGATCGCGAGCGTCACGCCGACGAGCGCGTACATGATCCAAGACTGTCCCTGAAAATGAACCAGCTGCGCCATAAAGATCAAGATGGCCAGCGCGTTCACGAACCCGATGACGACCGAGTGCGGGATGAACGTCAGGAATCTGCCGAGCTTCAGCAGGCCGAGGATGATCTGGATGATGCCGGTGACGACGGTGGCGGCCAATAGGTATTCGAGTCCGTGATCTTTGACGAGGGTCACCATGAGCAGCGCCATGGCGCCCGTCGCCGCGGAGATCATGCCGGGCCGTCCGCCGGCGAAGGCGATGACGACCGCGATCGCGAAGGAGGCGTACAAGCCGACCATCGGATCGACGCCCGCGATGATCGAGAAGGCGATGGCTTCCGGAATGAGCGCCAACGCGACGGTGATGCCGGACAAGACGTCCATGCGCACGTTCGAAAACCAGGTTTCTTTCAGTTGCGATGCATTCAACAGCGAAGTCCTCTCTTTCTTCTAGGTTGTTGTGTGGCCTCCCACTCTCAGGTCGGCCGGGTCCGGTAGTAACAAAGGTTTATTATACATATGGAATTATGAGATGAATAGACTTTTCCAACTATTTTCGCCCCGGCACTACAACTGCAGGTCAGAAAGAAGTATAATGGAAACGTTTGTATCCTTCATTTAGCCGCCAATCGGGCTTTACCGCCCTAAAAATATGATTATAAAGGAAGCAAAGCATGAATCTAATCGCAGAAAGCAAACCGGAATCGACGAAGTCGTCGAAGAAGCGGCGCACGCCTTACGTGCAGATCTTCGCGCTCGGCGGCTTGGACGAAATCGGGAAGAACATGTACGCGATCCAATACGGACGCGAAATTCTCGTCATCGACGCGGGGGTGAAGTTCCCGGGACCGGATATGCCGGGCGTCGACTACATCATTCCGAACATTCGGTATTTGGTCGAGAACAAAGAGATGGTCAAAGCGATCATCCTGACGCACGGCCACGAAGATCACATCGGAGGGCTTCCCTTCGTGCTTCAACAGCTGAAGGTGCCGATCTACGGCGCGTCGCTGACGATCGGCTTCGTTCGCGCGAAGCTGGAGGAGCATCACCTCGCGAAGTCGACCGAGCTGAACATCATCGACGAGAATTCGACGATCCGGTTCGGTTCGATGAGCGTCGAGTTTTTCCGCACGCACCACAGTATTCCGGACTCTTTGGGCATCGTCGTGCAAACCCCGCAGGGCAACATCGTGCATACGGGCGACTTCAAGTTCGATATGACGCCGGTGGACAAGCCTACGGATTGGGGACGGCTCGCGGAGATCGGCCGCAAGGGCGTCCTGGCGCTGCTCGCGGACAGCACGAACAGCGAGAAGCCGGGGTACACGCCGTCCGAGAAGACGGTCGGGAACGCCATTAAGGAGACGTTCGTCGGGTGCCGCGGCCGAATCTTGTTCGCGACGTTCGCTTCGAACGTGCACCGTCTGCAGCAGGTCGTGGAAGCGGCCGAGGCGACGGGCCGGCGCATCGCGATCATCGGGCGAAGCATGGAGCGCGCGTTCCGCATCGGGCAAGAGCTCGGGTACATTCGTCTGGGCAAGGAGACGTTGATCGACGTCAATCAGATCGACCGTCACCCGGACCACAGCATCTGCATCATCTGCACCGGCAGCCAAGGCGAGCCGAACGCCGCGCTGACGCGCATCGCCAACGGCTCGCATCAGAAAGTGGCCATCTACCCGGACGACACGATCATTTTCTCGGCGTCGCCGATTCCGGGCAACACGCAAAACGTGAATCGCAGCATCGACCGTCTTCTCCGCGCGGGCGCGGAGGTCATCTCCGGTTCGATCATGGACATTCACGCGTCGGGTCACGGCTGCCGCGAAGACCTGAAGCTGATGCATTCGTTCCTGCGTCCGACGTATTTCATGCCGATCCACGGCGAGCATCGGATGTTGGTCACGCACGGCATGCTGGCGGAGGAAATCGGCATGGACCGCGCGAACATCTTCGTCATGGACAACGGGCAGACGCTCAACGTCTCGCGGCGGATGGCGCGCCTCGGCAAGCCGATCCACGCGGGCGCCGTGTTGGTCAAGGGCGGCACGATCAGCGAATGGGAAAGCTCGGTGACGGAGGAACGCCGCCAACTGGCGGACAGCGGCGTCATTATCGTCAACGTCGTCGTCGATTCGTCGCAGAACAAGATGCTGGCGGGACCGGATCTCGTCACGAGAGGGTTTATCTACGTGCGCGAGGCGGGCGATATTATTTCGCAGGCGACGCGCGTGCTGAAGCGTTCCGTGGCGAAGCTGCAGAAGAAGGAGAAGTTCCATCGCAGAGGCTGGGAGGAATCGATCTCCAAGACGTTGTCTTCGTATTTCGAGACGACGATGGGGCGTTCTCCGCTCGTTCTGCCGGTGTTGATGGACGTGAAGGGCAAGCGGGAAGCCGTTGCGAAGGAGCCTAAGGAAACGGTCATCGAAGCGTAAGAAACATAGAATTCAGGCATCGCTCGCCGTCGGTCGACGGCGGGCGTTTTGTCGTTGCGGTTGACCCCCGGGCATCGTTGCAATACAATGAGAGTAATATTCTCAATAATGATAACGATACATGGAATAGGGGGGACCATTCATGTCGGAGCAAAAGGCGGACCTGATTCTTCATCCCGTACGCATGCGCATCATCCAGTGCCTGATCGGCGGCGCGCCGAAGACGGCCCAGCAGCTGCAGGAGCTGCTGCCCGACGTGCCGCAGGCGACGCTGTACCGGCACCTGAAGAAGCTCAGCGACGCGAATATGCTCGCGATCGCCGAGGAACGGCCGAACCGGGGCACGGTAGAGCGGTGGTATACGCTTCCCGAGCGGGCGGCCGAGCTGACGGCGGACGATCTAAGGGCGGCGTCTCCGGAGGATCACCTAGCCTTCTTTATGAAGTTCGCATCGCACTTGATCGGGCAATACGGACGATACGTACGCAAGCCCGGGCTCGACTTGCTCGCGGACGGCGTCTCGTATCGGCAGATCGCGCTGCAGCTGAGCGACGAGGAGCATCTGCGGCTGCTCGCTTCGATCCGCGAGCTGTTCGCCGAGGCGGCTCGCAACGAACCTTCGCCGGAGCGGAGAAACCGGTTGTATTCGGTCATCGCCTTTCCGGAATAACCGAAAAAAAGAGCGGGGCGGGGATTTACCTCGCCTCGCTCTTCCATGCATTCAGCCATCGGGAGACGGCCGCCGTCAGCTCCGGTTCGATCGGACGCTTGACTTGGTTCTTGTAGTCCTTCAAGATGACGCTGAATCGCAGATCTTTGTCCGTCTTTCGGAGCAGGTGCGTCATATCCTCGATCACGAGCGTCTCGCACGGCCCTTGGACCAGATCGCGGATGCCGTTCACGTCGTCCTTCTTCACTTGGACGTCCTTATCGCCGACGATCGCGAACACGGGGCAGGCGATCTCGCGAAGAGGAATCCGCACGTCGTACCGCTCGTGGTCGCGCTGCCACTTGGCGTTGATCTTCTTGCCCTTGTATTTGACGACGGGGGCGTCGGAGCTGCGGATGGCCGCGATCATCTCGTCGTTCATCTTCACGATCTTGTTCTCGACCTTGAGCAGACGCACGAGCCAGCCGGAGAAGCCCTTCATCGTGCGCAGCTCCTCGTACATCTGCTCTCGCTGCCAGGCCGTCGTGTCCGGCAGCGGCTCGGCGGTCGGCGCGAGCAGGATCATGCCTTGAACCGGAAGGCGAACGTTGACCGCCGGGGCGACCATGCTGCCTTCGCTGTGGCCGAGCAGCACGATGCGCTCTTGATCGAGCTCCGAGCGGGACTTCGCGTACCGTACCGCGGCTTCCGCGTCGTCGACGAGGTCGAAGAAGCCCGCTTCGAGGAAGCTTCCGCCGCTTCGGCCGACGCCCCGCTTGTCGTAGCGCAGCGTCGCGAAGCCGAGCGAGGCGATATGATCGCTTAGCTCCTTGAAGGCGTTGATGCGCAGCTGCTTCGAGTTTTCGTCGCGGTCGAGGTCGCCGCTGCCGTGCACCATGACGACGACGGGAACCTTCGAATCGTTCGAGACGCCGGCCGGGAGCGTCAACGTCGCGGCGAGAGGGTAAGCCGCGGGAATGGTCACTTCTTGTTCATGGAAGCTCGGGTTCATGAGGGGACATCCTTTTCGATAGGAAATAAGTTCGGTATTGATTATATTATCATTATTGATAATAAACAAACGATTGTCAAGCGCCGGAGGGAATGGAATGGGGATGTTACGTCGGTTTTTTTCGTATTATCGGCCTTATAAAACGTTGTTCTTCGTCGATTTCTCCTGCGCGGTCGTCGCGGCGGTGCTGGAGCTTGGGTTTCCGCTCGCGGTCAATCAGGTCGTCGACCGGCTGCTGCCCAGCGGGAATTGGCAGGTTATTTTCTGGGCGTGCCTCGGACTGCTTGCGCTGTATTTGATCTCGATGTTCTTGAACTTCATTGTGATCTACTGGGGACATAAGCTCGGCATCAACATCGAGACGGACATGCGCAAGGCGCTGTACGCGCATATGCAGAAGCTGTCGTTCCGATTTTTCGACAACAACAAGACCGGGCATATGATTTCCCGTCTGACGACGGACTTGTTCGAGATCGGCGAGGTCGCGCATCACGGGCCCGAGGATTTGTTCATCGCGATCATGACGCTGATGGGCGCTTTCGTGCTTATGCTGTTTCTGAATTGGAAGCTGGCGCTGCTGACGTTCGCGATCATTCCGATCATTATGTGGCTCGTCATCGTCGCGAACAAGCGGATGACGAAGGCGGTCGACCGGATGTATCGGGATATCGCCGATTTCAACGCGCGGGTCGAAGACAGCATCGGCGGCATCCGCGTCGTGCAGGCGTTCGTGAACGAACGCCACGAGAAGAAGCTGTTCGACGTGAACAACTTGCGCTTTCGCGACGCGAAGATTTTGCAGTATAAAATCATGGGCGTAAACCTTTCGATCAGTTATTTATTAATGCGGTTCGTGTCCGTGTTCGTCCTCGTCAGCGGATCGTACTTCGTCATCGGCGGCGAGCTGAGCGCGGGCGAATTCGTCGGATTCATTCTGCTGACCAACGTGTTCTTCCGGCCGATCGAGAAGATCAACGCGATTATCGAAAGCTATCCGAAGGGCATCGCCGGGTTCAAGCGGTTCGTCGAAATCATGGAGACGGCGCCGGACGTGGCGGACGCGCCGGATGCGGTCGCCGTCGGGAAGCTTCGCGGCGACATTCGGTACGAGGGCGTGTCGTTCGGGTACGAGGGGCAGCGGAACGTGTTGAGCGGCATCGACTTATCGATTCGCGCGGGCGAGACGATCGCCTTCGTCGGCCCGTCGGGCGCCGGCAAGACGACGCTGTGCAGTCTATTGCCGCGGTTCTACGACGCGAGCGAAGGCCGTATTACGATCGACGGGATGGACATTCGGAACATGACGCTCGAGTCGCTGCGGCGGAATATCGGGGTCGTGCAGCAGGATGTGTTCTTGTTCTCGGGGACGCTTCGGGAAAATATTTCGTACGGCAAGCTCGGCGCCGACGAAGAGGAGCTGCTCGAGGCGGCGCGGCGGGCGCGGCTCGAGGAGTTCATTCAAGCGCAGCCGCTCGGGCTCGACACGGTCGTCGGCGAACGCGGCGTGAAGCTGTCCGGCGGCCAGAAACAGCGGCTCGCCATCGCGCGGATGTTCCTGAAGAATCCGCCGATCTTAATCTTGGACGAAGCGACGTCCGCGCTCGACACGGAGACGGAGGCGGCGATCCAGCAGTCGCTCGCCGAGCTGTCCGAGGGGCGGACGACGCTCGTCATCGCGCATCGGTTGGCTACGATCAAGCACGCGGACCGGATCGTCGTCGTCACCGAAGACGGCATCACGGAGCAGGGGCGGCACGAGGAGCTGCTCGCGACGGGCGGCGTCTACAGCCGCTTGCACCAGGCGCAGTTCGGATAGGTCGCGGGCTGGGAGGGAAAACCTCCCGTTAATTAAGGGTAGACCGCCCTCTGGAGCCATACGAGATGGAAATCCTCCCTCTAATTCGAACGATTCCGGCCGATAACGGTCGAAATCGGGTGATTATAGGGAGGATTTCCCGTTAGAGTGGCTAAATTTGCAGTTTTCGGCGGAATTAGAGGGAGGTTTTCCCGTTCGCGGGGCGGTCCGCCCATGCGAGCAGTCTGTCGACGGCCGCGTCGAAGACGGGGTACGGCAAAATGTGGCCGAGCCCCTCGTACAGATGCAGGTCGACCGGCGCGTCGAGCGCCCGGAGCCGCTCGACCATCGAGAGGCCGTGGCCGACGTCGACCTGCACGTCGACCGTGCCGTGCACGACGAGCGTCGGGCAGCGCAGCCGCTCCGCGAGGTGAAGCGGCGACCGCTCGCGGAACGCCTCGGGGCGCCTCGCCGGGGTGCCGCCAAGGATGCGCTTCAGCGTGCGGCGGAGGTCGACGCGCTCCTCGTACGTGCGGGCGAGGTCGGCGACGCCGCCCCACACAATCAAGCCGCGGATGTCGTCCGGCATCGCGGCCGCGGTCAGCGCGGCGTTGATCGAGCCGCGGGAGAAGCCGAGCAGCGTAATGCGGCTCGCGTCGACGAACGGCAGCGTCCGCAGCAGACGGATCGCGGCGTGCACGTCCTCGCGGTCGGCGCCGCCGAATTCGTCGCGGCCTTCGCCGCCTTCGTTGCCCCGGTAGCACGGGGCGAAGCAGACGAAGCCGCGGCTCGCGAACGCGTCGACCCAATGCGGGCGCACGCGCCCGAAGCCGCCGACGCCGCCGCGGCAGTACACGAGCGCCGGATACGCCGCCGGGCGAGTCGAGCCCGCCCGACCGGAGCGGATCGAGGCGGCGACGAGCTCGACCGGCAGCGCCTCGAACGGGACGCGATGATAATCGGCTATGTAAGATTGCAGAGCGTCCAAGTCGAGCGGCGGGCAGCCGGGCGGCAGCCCGAGATAGCCCTTCACCTTGTACGCGTCGGAATAATACGTCACATGCGCAAGCATATCCGGAACGCCTCCTAGGGCGAGAAATAAGCGCGACGGGTCGAAACGAAGCGAAGCCCCCGAAAGAACGGCGGCCGTTCCCAGGGGGCTTCGTTCGATGGCTGCGGGCCGCGAGGCGTACGCTCGCGGAGCCGATCAATGCAGCCAGCCGTTCTCCGGCGGCTTCTTCGGGGCCGCCTTAGCCTTCTTGACGAGCTTCGGCAGATGCTTCATTCCGCGCAGCATAGGCCCTTTGCAGAGCGGGCAGACCGGCGGGGCGGTCTCGGTCGCGGCTTCGCTCGAAGGCGCGACGTTCGCGCCGGGCGAAGCTGCACCGTTCGCGGTCTTCGCGGCCTTGCCGTTCTTCGCGCCGCGTCCGCGCTTCGGCGGCGGCTCCGAGACGAGCTCGTCGCGCACCCAAGCCTTGCAGTCGGCGCTGCGGCATCGCCAGATCGGCACCGGCGCCAGCTCCGGCTTCGTCGAATCCGTCTCCTGCATCGTCGACACCCCCCCGCATTACCATGCCCGGGGAAAAAACGCTTCATACAGCATTGTACCACGCCCCGCAAGGTAATGCGGAACGTCACGCGGCGGTTTTCGTTGACAGCGTTTTCGTTTTCGAAATATAATGGAAACCAAGTTCATACCTTGTAGGAGAATCCGGAGATCACATCCATTGCACAAGCGTTCGCTTGCAATTCGATGTGATTTTTTGCATGAGAGGAGCGGGACGAGTGGCGTTCCAAGGGCAGACGGTGTTACCGGCCGTTCGCGGCATGAAGCAGCTCGAGCGCCTGCTGGAGCTCCCCTATGAGTACCTAGTGCTGCTCGACACGCATATCGGGCAGGTGCGTCCGATCGTCGAGCTGATACGCTCGCGAGGGAAGAAGGCGCTGCTGCACGTGGACCTGATCGAAGGGCTGAAGAACGACGAGGCGGCGGCGGAGTTTCTATGCCAGGCGTTCAAGCCGGCGGGGCTCATCTCGACGCGGGCGAGCGTGGTGGCGAAGACGAAGCAGAACGGCTTGATCGCGATTCAGCGATTGTTCTTGCTCGATACGAGCGCGGTGGAAAAGGGTTACAAGCTCCTCGAGCGATCGAAGCCCGATTACATCGAAGTGATGCCCGGCGTGCTGCCGTTCATGATCGCCGAGGTCCGCGAACGAACGGGCATCCCGATCATCGCGGGCGGGCTGATCCGCTCCGGCGCGGACGTCGAGCAGGCGGTCGCGGCCGGCGCCGAGGCGGTGACGACGACGGATATGGCGCTTTGGAAGCATTTCGCGGGGAGAGCGTAACCGGAGAGGAGACGGATGCAATGACGGGAACATACATCTTATCGATCGACCAGGGAACGACGAGCACGCGGGCGATCGTGTTCGACCGCGCGGGAGACGTCGTCGTCACGGCGCAGCAGGAGATTAAGCAATATTATCCGCAGCCGGGCTGGGTCGAGCACGACGCGGAGGAAATATGGGTGTCCGTGCTCGGCGTCGTCGCTTCGGCGTTGTCGAAGGCGGGGCTCGAAGCGTCGCAAATCGAGGCGATCGGCATCACGAATCAACGCGAGACGACGGTCGTCTGGGACAAGGCGACGGGACGCCCGATTCATCGGGCGATCGTCTGGCAGTCGCGGCAGACGGCCGACCTATGCGAGACGCTGAAGCGGGACGGGCATGAGGATACGATCCGCTCGCGGACGGGGCTGCTGATCGACCCGTATTTCTCGGGCACGAAGGCGCGCTGGCTGCTTGATCACGTCGACGGGGCGCGGGAGCGCGCGGAGCGGGGCGAGCTGCTGTTCGGCACGATCGACACGTGGCTGATCTGGAAGTTCACCGGCGGCGCGGCGCATGTGACGGACTACTCGAACGCGTCGCGCACGCTCTTGTACAATATCCATGAGCTGCGCTGGGACGAGGAGTTACTACGATTGCTGGACGTCCCCGCGGCCATGCTGCCGGAGGTGCGGAGCTCGTCCGAGGTGTACGGGCGCACGGTGGCGCATCATATGTTCGGCGCGCGGGTACCGATCGCCGGCGCGGCGGGCGACCAGCAAGCGGCGTTGTTCGGGCAAGCTTGTTTCGAAAAGGGCATGGCCAAAAACACCTACGGCACCGGCTGCTTTATGCTGATGAACACGGGCGAGGAAGCGGTGACGTCGGCGCACGGACTGCTGACGACGATCGCGTGGGGCGTCGGGGGCCGCGTCGAATACGCGCTCGAGGGCAGCGTGTTCGTCGCGGGCTCGGCGATCCAATGGCTGCGCGACGGCCTGCGCATGATCAAGTCGAGCGCGGACAGCGAGACGTACGCCCGCCGGGTCGACTCGACGGAAGGCGTCTACGTCGTGCCCGCGTTCGTCGGGCTCGGGACGCCGTACTGGAACAGCGACGTGCGGGGCGCCGTGTTCGGCGTGACGCGGGGCACGACGAAGGAGCATTTCATCCGCGCGACGCTCGAATCGCTAGCTTACCAGTCCCGCGACGTGCTCGACGTCATGGAGCAGGATTCGGGCATTCGGCTGCGCTCCTTGCGCGTCGACGGGGGCGCAGTGGGCAACGCGCTGCTCATGCAGTTCCAAAGCGACCTGCTCGGCGTCTGCGTCGAACGGCCGGTCGTGAACGAGACGACGGCGCTCGGGGCGGCGTATTTGGCGGGACTGGCGGTCGGCTACTGGGGCAGCCGGGAGGAGATCGCGGCGCAGTGGAAGTTAGGCGCGAAGTATGCACCTTCCGCCGATCCGGCGCGTATGCATGAGTTATACGAGGGCTGGCGCAAGGCGGTTCGGGCGGCGATGGCTTTCCGATAGACGCGCCGACGATATTCATGATACACTAAGTCCAACAAGTTGATATTCGGTGGGAGACACGGAGACGCCTGGATCGACCGGCGCGCGGCACTATTCGCGCGGCGGGTTCGGTTGCGGGCGTCTCTTTTTGTCTTTTTCGGAGGAGGAGGGGGTTCGGATGGAAAAGAGAGAGGCGGTATGGGCGGCGCTGCGCGAGGGCGAATTCGACTTGCTCGTCGTCGGCGGGGGCATTACAGGCGCGGGCATCGCGCTCGATGCGGCGACGCGGGGCATGAAGGTCGCGCTCGTCGAAATGCAGGATTACGCGGCCGGCACGTCGAGCCGATCGACGAAGCTGGTGCACGGCGGGCTTCGGTACTTGAAGCAATTCGAGGTGCGCATGGTGGCGGAGGTCGGCAAGGAGCGCGCGGTCGTGTACGAGAACGGGCCGCATGTGACGACGCCGGAGTGGATGCTGCTGCCGATGTACCGCGGCGGGTCGCTGGGTCCGCTGGCGACGTCGTTCGGCCTGCGGCTGTACGACTGGCTCGCGGGCGTGCGCCGGTCGGAGCGCCGGTCGATGCTGAGCGCGAGCGAGGCGTTAAGCCGGGAGCCGCTGCTGAAGGGCGACGGGCTGCTCGGCGGCGGCTACTACGTCGAGTATCGCACGGACGACGCGCGGCTCACGATCGAGACGCTGAAGCGGGCGGCCGACGCCGGCGCGGCGTGCATGAATTACGCGAAGGCGGAGAAGCTGCTGTACGGCGCCGACGGGAAGGTGTGCGGCGCGCAGGTCGTCGACCTTCGGACCGGCGCTTCCGCCGCGGTGTCCGCGCGGGTCGTCGTGAACGCGACCGGGCCGTGGGTCGACGCGCTGCGGGAGCTGGACGGATCGAAGCGGGGCAAGACGGTGCGGCTGACGAAGGGCGTGCATCTCGTGTTCGACGGGGGGCGGTTCCCGCTGCGGCAGGCGGTGTACTTCGATACGCCGGACGGGCGGATGGCGTTCGCGATCCCGCGGGACGGCAAGACGTATCTCGGCACGACGGACACGGACTACCGCGGCGATCCGGCGCATCCGGCGATGAGCGCGGCCGATCGGGCGTACTTGCTCGGCGTCGCGAATTTCCTGTTCCCGACGCTGGGGCTGACGGAGGCCGACATCGAGTCGAGCTGGGCGGGGCTGCGGCCGCTCGTATATCAGGAAGGGAAGGCGCCGTCGGAGGTGTCGCGGCGGGATGAAATTTTCGAGTCGCCGTCGGGGCTCGTGACGATCGCGGGCGGCAAGCTGACGGGCTACCGCAAGATGGCGGAAGGCATCGTCGACCGGGTCGCCGCTCGGCTGTCGGCGGCCGGCGCGGGGCCGTTCGGGCCGTGCGTCACGCGGACGCTGCCGTTGTCGGGCGGCGACGTGGGCGGCTCGGCCGGCTGGGCGGCGTACGCGGCGGCGCGGACGGCCGAGGGCGAGGCGCTCGGCCTGCCGCGGGACGCCGCGTCGCGCATCGCCCGGCGGTACGGCTCCAACGCGCCGGACGTGCTGCGCCGCGCCGCCGGCGACGCCGCCCGCGCGTCCGCCGAGCGCGCCGGGCTGCCGCTCGACGTGTACGCGACGCTCGTCTACGCGATCGAGCGGGAACAGGCGCTGACGCCGGCGGATTATTGGGTGCGCCGGACGGGCGACCTGTTCTTCGACATCGCTCGGGTGCGGGCGTTCGGCGAGGCGTCGTTGGCGTTCATGGCGCGGCGGCTGGACTACGCGCCCGAGGAGAAGCAGCGCGCGCGAGAGGAGCTCGCGCGGCTGCTGCGCGAGGCGACGACGCCGGTGGAGGAAGCGCGGTAGTCGGAGGAAGTCCGATTGCACGCCCTGCCGGGGGCCGCAAGGCCGGAATAGTCGGAGAAAATCCGACTACACGCCCTGCCGGGGGCCGCTGGGCCGGAATAGTCGGAGAAAATCCGACTACACGCCCTGCCAGGGGCCGCAAGACCGGAATAGTCGGAGAAAATCCGACTACACGCCCTGCCAGGGGCCGCAAGACCGGAATAGTCGGAGAAAATCCGACTACACGCCCTGCCGGGGGCCGCAAGACCGGAATAGTCGGAGAAAATCCGACTACACGCCCTGCCGGGGGCCGCTGGGCCGGAATAGTCGGAGAAAATTCGACTGCACACCCTGCCGGGGGCCTCGAGGCCGGAATAGTCGGAGAAAATCCGACTACACGCCATGCGGGGGGGCCACGAGGCCGGAATAGTCGGAGAAAGTCCGACTACACGCCCTGCCGGGGGCCGCAAGGCCGGAATAGTCGGAGAAAATCCGACTACACACCCTGCCGGGGGCCTCGGGGCGGCGGCGCGCGAACAAGCCCCCTGACCGACGAAATCGGCAGGGGGCTTTGCGTTACCTAAAAAGTCATATTAAAATGCAATCCGCTCATGTCGAGCCAGGCCGGGTACACGCCGCGCTGGGGCGAATACAGCGGATACGCCGCGTTCGCGGAGCGGACGGCCGGGTGCAGCAGCGCCGACGTCGGCGCGCTCGCGAGCGCGGCGGCCCCGCGCTCGACCGACGCCGCGAGGCCGCCGGGCCCGGCGAGCCGCCGCTTCGCGTCGTCGAATCGCGCCGCGAGCGCCTCGGCCAGCCGCGCCTCGTCGACGGCGAGCGCGCCGTCCGACTGCCGCGTCACGCCGAAATCGGCCAGGCCGCCGCCGATTTTCGCGGCGGCGGCGACGGCCTTCGCGAACCCCGGCGCCAAGAAGCCCTCGGCGTCCTTCACGCCGGCGAGCAGCGCGTTGTACGAGGCGGCGAGCCGCTTGACGCTCTTGGCGACCGCCGCCGCGTCCGGACCGACCGTCAGCCGCACCGGCTCGTCGGTCGCTTGGCGCAGCGTCGCCAGCACATGGCCGTTATCGAGCAGGATCGTGTTCGAGGAGGACGTTCGCGCGTCCCCGCCGTTCACGCGGTAGCGCGCGTCGAGCCCCGCCTCGGTCACGATCTCGATGCCGCTCGCCGCCGCCGCGCCGCCGGTCGCGTCCGCGACCTCGAACGCGAAGTCCGAGCCGGTGCCGGCCGCGGTCAGCCGCAGCCGGACCGTGCCGGCGGCGGCGTCGCGCACGACGGCGGCGTGGACGCCCGCGCCGGACGCGCGGATCGCGTCGCGCAGCTTCATGAGCGCCGACAAGTTCGTATCGTGCGCCGCGATGTCGGCGGTCGCCAGCGTCGTCCGCGCGCCGACCGCGATCGCGACGCGGTGCGACCCGGCCGCGAAGCCGCCCGTCTCCGCCGCGTCGAGGGCCGCGCCGGCGTTCTTCTGCGCCGTCGCGAGCCGTTCGACGTCGATCTCGTACGTCGCCGCCTTCGCTCGGTCGGTCGCCGTCGCGGTCAGCGCGTCAGGCGCCGACGCCGTCGCCGATCGCCGCTCGAAGACGGCGCTCGCGAGCCGCAACGCGTCCCCGCGGGCCGCTTCGGCGCTCGCGACGACGGCGCCGAGGCGCGAAGCCGCCGCCGCGGCGAAATCGAGGACGCCTAGCCCGCCGGGCGGGCGGTACGTCGTGACGGCGCCCTTCCCGGGAGCGGCGCCGTTCGCGTACCAGAAGGCTACGTTGCGATATTGCTCGATCATCGGAGATGAGATGCGCATGGGGGTCGCCTCCGTTTTCCGTAGTGCCGTTACGATTGTGTCCTTCCAGTATACACCGCTCCGCCGAAAATGTGGTATATTATTCCGGTTACCCTACCTTCGGAAAGGCAGGAACCAAGGATGACGGAGCAATTGGAAATCCGGTGGTCCAGGGCGGAGGACATGCCCGCGCTGACCGCATTGAACAATCGGATCTGGGACGAAACGAACTCCCCCCACGTCGCGCCGATGACGGAAGCGGAGTACGCCGAGCGCCATCCGACGGGGGCGGAGTTAGTGGCCGTCGTCGGGGAAGCGCTGGCGGGGTTCGTTATTTTCCGGACGGCGTCGCCGATGAAGAGCCACGCGCACGTCGCCGAGCTCGCGATCGCGGTGAATCCGGAATTTCAAGGGCTGGGCGTCGGCCGGAAGCTGGTCGAAGCCGCCTGCGCGGAAGCGAAAGCGCAAGGCAAGCGGAAGCTGAGTCTCCGGGTTATGTCCACGAACGAGAAAGCGATCGCGTTCTATAAGAAGCTTGGGTTTCAGGAGCAGGGCAGGCTGGTGGAGGAGTTTTACGCGGGAGGTCGATACGTGGACGACATATTGATGTATAAGATGCTGACATAGACGAAACTTTAAAGCTTGCCGATCGAGCCGCCTCCGCCGGAGCGCGGTTATTTGGGTTGCATGCGAGAGAGTTGCGAGCAGTTTCGGATACAATCGTAGACGTTGACGGAAACGAATACGTAAACGTAATCAAAAAAACAGCCGCCGCCTCGCTCGCGCCGCCCGTCGCAAGCTCAAGCCCTAGCGCCCCGACCGAACATCGATGCCGTCAAGCCTTCCCGGTCTGGCGGCTTCTTTGCTTCCAACGCTCCCGCAGCCGCTTGAACGGTGGCTGCCCGCTGAACACAAACCAGACGATCGCGGGCATCGCGATATTCGTTCCGAGTATGGTCCACACGAGGACGCGCACGAACCACCCCGCGTTCAACACCTCGCGGTATACCCAGGTATCGTAGAAATCCATGCGACGTTCGCCCCCTTCTACCGAATAATCCACATGTACAGCTTGTCCGGCGGGACACGGCTCCATTCGATCCAGCGGATAAAGACATGATTTCAGGAGACGCAAGACATACTAACGGAAAATGGCAAGAAGGGGAAAAGCGACCGATGACGCATCAAGATCAACTGCTGAAGAGCGCTTATTCCGACTCGCTGGATGAAAATGTAAAGACGCTCGACGCCTTGTTGGACAAGAGCATCGATCTCATTATCCGTCCGCTCGTCTTGCACAAGGGGAAGGACATTCGGGCTCGTTGTTATTTCACGGACGGTCTGGTGAAGGCGTTGGAAATCGACACGATCCTGACCGGGTTGATGGCGTTCACGGAAGACGTCTTTAAAGAACGGGAAGAGCTGACGGGCAAGGAACTGATGGAGCGGCTGCTGCTGAACTTTTCGGTACGCATTACACACGAGATCGGGGAAGGCATCACGGCCATTCTTTCGGGTGACACGCTGCTTCTCGTCGACGGCATCGGCGCGGGACTTATCGTCGGCACGCGCGGGTGGGACATGCGCAGCGTCTCCGAGCCGGCGACGGAGACGGTCGTCCGCGGTCCGAGGGACGGCTTCACCGAAAACATTCGAACGAACACGGGGATCATGCGCCGGCGCATCCGCGACCCGAACTTGCGCATCGAGGGGATGCAGATCGGCACTCGTTCGAAGACCGACGTAAACATCGCCTATATCAAGGACATTGCGAAGGAAGAGCTCGTGGAGGAGGTCAGGTCCCGCCTCAAGAGCATCAAGATCGACGCCGTTTTGGAAAGCGGATATATCGAGGAGCTGATCGAGGACTCGCCCAAGTCGATCTTCGTGACGATCCAAAGCACGGAGCGGCCGGATAAAGTCGCCGCCGCCATCCTAGAAGGCCGGGTGGCGGTGTTCGTGGACAATACGCCGTTCGTGCTCGTCATGCCGACGTACTTCTGGGAATACGTGCAAGCGGCGGACGATTATTATTCGCGATATTGGGTGGGCTCGTTCTTCCGGCAAATTCGGTACTTCTGCTTTCTTCTTAGCCTAACGCTTACGCCGATCTACGTCATGCTCGTCTCGTTCCACCACGAGATGATTCCGACGGAGCTGGCGCTGACCATCGCTTCGGGGCGGGCGGTCGTGCCGTTCCCGGTGCTGCTCGAGGCGCTCATGATGGAGATCGCGTTCGAGCTGATGCGCGAGGCGGGGCTGCGCATGCCGAAGCCGATCGGACAGGCGGTCAGCATCGTCGGCTCGCTCATCATCGGACAAGCTGCCGTGCAAGCCGGGCTCGTCTCGCCGTTCATGGTCATCGTCGTCGCGGTGACGGGCATCGCGTCGTTCGCGATCCCGAACTATCCGGCTTCGTTCTCGATTCGGCTCGTCCGCTTCCCGCTCATCATCGCCGCGGGCTTCTTCGGCTTATTGGGTTTCGCGGTGTTTCTATTCGGGTTCATGATCCACGCGCTGTCGCTGCGTTCGTTCGGGGAACCGTATCTGGCGCCGGCCGCCCCGTTCCGTCCGCGGGACCAAAAGGATTTGCTCGCGCGCATGCCGTGGTGGAGCTACGAGAAGCGGCCTTCGATGGCGCAGGATCGCCGTCGGCAGCCGTCCGGAACGAAGCCGAAGCCGCCGCGGCCGGAGCCGCCTCAGCCGACTTGACCTCGGCGCGTCGCCGAATTCCTAAGAACGAGGTGAATTCAGAATGAGCGCGTTGCGACGAATCGGTTGCGCCCTACTGGCGCTTGCGCTGTTCGCCGGCTGCGCAGGGAAACAAGAAATCAGCGAGCTCGCGATCGTCACGGGCGTGGGACTGGACCTGACGGACGACGGAGAAGGCGTCCGCGTGACGGCGCAGATCGTTCGGGCGGCCGACGCGCGGGGGCAGACCGGCGCTCCCGCCGGGGGGACCGGAGAACCGATCTACTCCGTCTCCGCCGAAGGCGATACGATCTTCGCGGCGATCCGAAATCTCGCGCGCATCTCCTCCAGGCGCGTCTATTGGGCGCATAATTTCGTCATCGCCATGAGCGAAGAGTACGCGCGGGAAGGGATCTCCGACATGGTCGACTTCTTCACCCGGAACCATGAGCTCCGGATGGAGACGTGGGTCGTCGTGACGCCCGACCGTGCGGAGGAGTTCATCTCGACGCGAACCGGCATCGAGATTTTGCCCGGGGAGTCGGTCGAGAAGCTGTTCTGGTACAGCGACATCGTCGGCGAAGCGCCGCAGACGAACATGATGAACGTGGAGGAGATGCTGCTAAGCGATACGACGCATCCGATGATCGCGAGAGCGGCGCTCCGCAAAGCGGGCATCTCCAATAAAAAGCCGGAAAAAGGCGCTTCGGTGAACCAAGCGGAGCTGTCGGGGGCGGCCGTCTTCAAGAAGGATCGGATGGTCGGTTGGCTGAAGCCCGGCGAGGCGCGGGCGGCCGTCTTTTTCATTCAGGATGTGGAATCTCTGATTCTCCCGCTGGCTTGTCCGGGGGAAGAGAAACACAAAGCGACCGTGGAGCTGCAAGAGCATCGCTTCAACGTGAAGCCTGCGTTGAAGAACGGCGAGATCTCGTTCTTGGTCTCGATGGACGCCGACGCGGACTTGGTGGAATTCGGCTGCGACGGACCGCTGGAGAGCGCGCTGCCCGATATCGAGAAGGTATTGGAAAAGGAACTGCGCCAAGGATTCGAATCGATGCTCGAGGTCGCGCAGAACGACTACCAAGTCGACTTCCTGAAGCTCGGGGACCGGGTGCGCAACGAGTACCCCGTCTATTGGCATCGCATCGAACGGCGGTGGGACAGCATCTTCCCCGACGTCGAGATCGAAGTCGACGTACATGCGGAGATTACAAGTTCTGTGTTGAAGGTTAGGGGCGGTCGAAAATGAAAATCCGGATCACGAACGGAATGTTCGTGGCGATCCTCGTGAATATGGTGTATGCGAAAGCGATCGGAGTCACGCAAGGGATGGTGGCGCGGGAGATCGGGCAAGACATGTGGATCGCCACGGCGCTTGCGACGCTGCAGGGTATCGGGATGATATATTTTAGTTACATCGTGCTCAAGAAGACGCCGCAAATGGATTTCGTGGAGCTCGCGAACGCGGCGCTCGGCCGCTGGTTCGGCCTTCTCGTCAGCGTAATGCTGATCGTCTTCTTCTTCGGCGCCTTCGGCACCGTCCTGCTGACGTTCGTGTATCATCTTCGCGATTACTTCCTGCCGGAGATGCCGCTCTTCGTATTCGTCCTCGCCGCGCTCGGCATCGGTTGGTACGCCGCGTACCACGGTCTCGAAGTGATGGGGCGCATGGCGTTCGCAGGCGTCTTCTTCATCCTGCTGTTGAACGCGCTCATTATGATCGGGTCGTATCCCGACATCGATATGGATAATCTTCGCCCCGTCATGGAGTCCGGGCTGCCGAGCATCTTGTGGGCCAGCCGACACAGCGATACGGATTGGGCGATGGCGACGATGGTCGCCGGCATGATTCAACCGATGGTGAAAAACCCGGAGGTGCGGGGCCGCTCCGGGATGGTAGGAATCGCGCTCGGGGGCATCATGGTCGGCATGTGGCCGATCTTGGAGGCGGGGGTGCTGTCCGCGGAGGTGACCCAGGAGTACTTCGTCTCTTGCATGAAGCTGGCCCGGAACGCGCATATCGGGCACTTCGTCCAACGGTACGAGATGATTATGATCGCATGCTTCTCGGTTTCCAGCATTCTGCAAATCACGATGTGCCTGTTCGCCGCATCGATCGCGGCGTCCAAGGCGGCCGGCCTGAAGGATTATCGGCCGATGCTCATTCCCGTCGGGCTCGCGCTCGGGGGGTTCGGCTATTGGGCGGTGCACGACCATATGCTCGCGCTGGAGCTCATGGAGCTGTGGCCGTACCTCGCCCTGCCGATCGCCGTCGGTCTTCCGGCGATGCTGCTCGCCGCCCGCCTGCTGGCGAAGAAGCGAGTACGGAAAGCGGCCGAGGCGGCGCCGCCGTCATGATTCGCTCCGCGTTCGATGTACGCTACTCGACATGCGCTCCACGGCATGCGCCGCGCTCCAAGTCGGTGAAATAAGCGCGAATCCGAGCTTATAGGCGGAATTTCCCCCTAAGCGGGCGAAATAAGCGCGAATCCGAGCTTAAAGGCGGAATAATCCGCCTAAGTCGGCGATATAAGCTCAGATCCGAGCTTACAAGCGGAAAATCCGCCTAAGTCGGCGAAATAAGCGCGAATTCGAGCTTCCGCGCCCCGCGCGCGCCCTACCCGCCGATCGGGACGGATACGACGAACTCGATCGTACGCGGAGCGGGCGTGCCGACCGTCACCTTGCCGCGATATTGGCGCGCCTTCTCCCGCACGATCGAGAGGCCGAGGCCGGAGTGGCCGTCTCGCTTCTTCGTCGTGTAGGTCGGCTGGAACATACGCAGCAGCTCCTCGTTCGAAAGCTCGTCCCGCAGCGTATTCGATACGGAAAAGACGATCTCCTCGCGCTCCATCCACCCGTTGACGCACACGCGGCGCTCCTCCGGCGCCAACTCCATGACCTCCTCGAACGCGTTGTCGATCAGGTTCGCCAAGATTTTGACCAGATCGACCGACTTCACGCCATGGATGCTCTCGATGCCTTTCATCCCCTCGAACCGGTAAGAGAAGTCGATGCGTTGACGCAGCGCCACGGCGGATTTCGATTGAATGATCGCGGCGACGGCCGGGTGGCCGATGCTGACGATATCGTTCATCGCGATCGTCTCGTCGACCAGCTCCTTAATGTACCGATGCAGCTGCTCGTACCGCTTCGTATCGGCCATCGCCTTGAGCGTGTTGAGGTGGTTCACGAAGTCGTGACGTTCCCCGCGCACGGCGACGAAGAGCGACTCCACCTCTTCGTTGTAATTGTCTTGCACCGTCTGCGCCACTTCGTCCCGCGTCCGCTTCACGTATCGATACAGCAGGGCGATCATCGCAAGGCTCGCGACGAACGCGAGGGATGTGACCAACCCCAAGTTTTTCAATTGTTCGTTCAGCTTCGATTGAACGAAGGCGTAATCGGTCGTAATGCCGATGACGTACGGCTGTCCGTCCGTCGAAGCGGCCACGGGGAAATACGTCCGGTACACGGACCGGCCGTCGATTCGTTCGAAGCGGTGCAGCACCTGCGATTGCCGGTGCGCGGCATCGATGTGGGCGGCGTCGTTCGGGGAGCGTAGCTCGTAAGCGCCGAACAGCACTTTCCGCGTATCGTACTGCGCCATCTCGACGCCGTGTCGAACGTTGACGAGCTCTTCGTCCGGGACGGAGAACGTCAGCGGATTAAACAGCGTGATCTCCAAAACCCGTTCGTGCTGCTCCATCGTATCCTTCAAGATCGTCTCCACGCCCGCGTACCGCTCTAACTCTTCGATATATTTGGTGTTCATGATCGGATTGATCAAGTAATCGGTCGTTCCGTCGTAGAAATATCCGAATTTGTTTTTCTTGTCGGACAAGATCGAGGAGGACGGGGCGATCTCGCCCGCCCAATAATTCGTCATGCTTTGGCCGTAGTCGAGGCCTTCGACGTTGCGATGATCGAACAGCTGCAGGAACGCATCGTGATAGTTGTCCCACGTCTTCGTGCTGAGACCGATCTCCCTCGGATCGGAGGACCGAACGGTGACGACGTCGTCCGGCGTGCGGGCGAACAACGTCACGTAGCTGATGTTCAGTTCTTCCGCCAATCGCTTCAGCCGCTCGTTATCGACTTGCCGATAGGAGGCGGGCAGGGCGTATTTGGCGGCGATGGCCGCGGATCGCAGATTGGAGGCCATTAACGTATCGACGTATCGATAAGCTTGCTGCGAACGGTCGACGCTGATTTTGATTTGAGCGGACATCTCCCGCATTTGCGTCTCGAGCGTTCGATGAAGCTCCCGTTTCGTGGTCCAATAATTCGCGATATCGTTCGCGAGCAGCAATCCGATCACGAAAAGCAGAGCGTACAGCATCATTTTACGGGCGGCCATTGAACATCCTCCTGAACTCCCACGATATGTAACATCTTACATGATTCTAGTTGGATTTGACAGCGGTATTCGACACGATCCGAGACCGCTCGACAAGACGTTGCCGTCGCCCAACCTGCTTCGTATGTGCGTACGTACATACCGAGAGGACCGCCCTTGCATACGTTAAGGACATAAGCGGACGAAGGGAGGAATTCGGAGATGACGCTGCAGGAAATCCAAGAGATTCAACTCGAGTCTTGCCATCAGCACGTAGGCTCGCCGGTGTGCGCCGTCCTGCGGGACGGAACGCATGTATACGGCATCCTCGGCGGCTTGCACGACGGGAAGCTGATCTTGCACCGCGCCGCGCGAGGTCCGGGCAAACTCGCGGTCAGCTCGGCCAAGGCGAAGCGGGCGCTGCGCGCGAAGACGAAGGCGTTCGGCTACGGTCCGTACTATCCGGGGGCGTATGCCGTCGACGCCGCTTTGGTCGCGCTGCTGTTCACGCTGCCGTTTTTGTTTATCTAAATATTGGGGAAGAAGGTTCCGAGACCGGTAGCCGCCTTCGAGCGGCTGCCGGTCTTTTTTCGTCCGGGTCGAGAAAACTTGAATATAGGGTATAACCCTATTGTATACTATAGAAAACAAAAGGAGGATGTCCATGGAGACGAAGCCGGCGCAAGGGGCCAAGCACCATCATCACGATCATGAGCACGAGAGGAAAAGTCATCACTCCGATAAGGTGAAGTCGAATTTGATCAGCCGGTTGAACCGGATCGAAGGACAAGTTCGGGGCGTAAGGGGCTTAATCGAGAAGGATACGTACTGCGACGACGTGTTGAACCAGATCGCGTCGATCCAGTCGGCGCTCAACGGGGTAGGGAAGCTGCTGCTCGAGCACCATATGAAGAGCTGCGTCGTCGAACGCATCCAAGAAGGGGATACCGACGCGATCGACGAGCTGCTGGTCACGGTCAACAAGCTGATGAAATAACGGGATTCAGAAAAGGTTCGAACGTCCCCTTGACTCATTATAGGGTACGGGGGTATATTATAGTCAATCAAATCAAAAGGAGTTGGATTCTAATGACGAGCATTACGTTCCAAGTGAAAGGCATGAGCTGCAACCATTGCGTGAAATCGATCGAGGGCGCTCTCCGGGATGTCGGCGCGACCGGGAAGGTCGACCTGGCCCAAGGCACCGTGACGGTGCAATACGAGGAAGGCAAGCTGTCCGAGGCTTCGTTGAAAGAGACGATCGAAGAGCAAGGATACGACGTCGTCGGGTGATCGGGACCGAGACGCAGGCAAGGCATTGATACGATCGGGGAGAGAGAGCGATGCAGGCTACGACGGACGATAGACGCTTGAAACAAACGACGCTTCAAATTACGGGGATGACGTGCGCGGCATGCGCGACCCGCATCGAGAAGGGACTCGGCAAGCTGCCCGGCGTGGAATCGGCCGCCGTCAACTTCGCCATGGAGACGGCGCGCGTGTCGTACGCGCCGGACGCGGTGTCGGTGCAGGACATGCGGCAGAAGGTGGAGAAGCTCGGGTACGAAGCGACTCCCGTAGAAGAGGCGGCCGGCGCCGAGGAACGGCGGGCGGACGAGCTGCGGCGGCAGCGCGCGAAGCTCGCCGTCTCGGCGGTCCTCTCGCTGCCGCTGCTCTGGGCGATGGCCGGTCACTTCTCGTTCACGTCCTGGATCTGGGTGCCGTCGCCGTTCATGAATCCGTGGTTCCAGCTCGTTCTTTCGGCCCCGGTCCAATTCCTCGTCGGGAAATCGTTCTACGAAGGCGCGTACAAGGCGCTGCGCAACGGCTCGGCCAACATGGACGTGCTCGTGGCGCTCGGTACGTCTGCCGCCTTTTTCTATAGTCTATACTTAACGATAGATTGGTACGCCGCGGGAGCGTCCGCCCACCACGGTCCGGCGCTCTACTACGAGACTAGCGCCGTGCTCATCACGCTGGTCGTGCTGGGCAAGCTGTTCGAAGCGCAGGCCAAGGGCCGCACGTCCGCCGCGATCAAGTCGCTTATGAGCTTGCAGGCGAAGACGGCGCTCGTCGTCCGCGACGGGAGGGAGACGGTCGTGCCGGTCGAAGACGTCGCGCCGGGCGACCTCGTCCTCGTGCGTCCCGGCGAGAAGGTGCCGGTCGACGGCGTCGTCGTCGAAGGCGCATCCGCCGTCGACGAATCGATGCTGACCGGGGAGAGCATCCCGGTCGAGAAGCGGCCCGGCGACGACGTCATCGGCGCGACGATGAACAAGAACGGCGCGCTTCAAATCCGGGCGTCGAAGGTCGGCAAGGAGACGGCGCTCGCGCAAATCGTCAAGATCGTCGAGGAGGCGCAAGGGTCCAAGGCGCCGATCCAGCGGGTGGCCGACCGCATCTCCGGCGTGTTCGTGCCGATCGTCGTCGCTCTGGCGGCGATCGCGTTCGCGGCGTGGTATTTCGTCTTCGCGCCGGGCGACGTGCCGGCCGCGCTCGATTCGGCCATCGCGATTCTCGTCATCGCCTGCCCTTGCGCCCTCGGCCTCGCGACGCCGACGTCGATCATGGCCGGCTCCGGCCGCGCGGCCGAGCTCGGCGTCCTGTTCAAGGGCGGCGAGCATCTGGAGGCGACGCATAAGCTCGACACGATCGTGCTCGATAAGACGGGCACCGTCACGAAGGGCAAGCCGGAGCTGACCGACGTGCGCAGCGAGCTGGACCGCAGCGTGTTCCTGAAGCTCGTCGGCGCGGCGGAGAGCCGCTCCGAGCATCCGCTCGCGGAAGCGATCGTCGCCGGAGCGAAGGCCGCGGGCCTCTCGCTCCCGAAGGCGACGTCGTTCGAGGCGATTCCGGGCATGGGCGTATCGGCCGTCGTCGAAGGGCGAGCCGTGCTCGTCGGCACCCGGCGGCTGCTCGAGGACCGAGGCATCGACGCCCGCGGGGCGTACGACGCGATGCGCCGTTACGAAGAGGCGGGGAAGACGGCGATGCTCGTCGCCGTGGACGGCCGCTACGCGGGCGTCGTCGCCGTGGCCGACACGGTGAAGCCGACCTCGAAGGAGGCCGTCTCCCGCCTGCGCGCCATGGGGCTTCGCGTCGTCATGATGACCGGCGACAACGAGCGCACGGCCCGGGCGATCGCGGCGCAGGTCGGCGTCGACGACGTCCTGGCCGAGGTGCTCCCGGAGGGGAAAGCCGCCGAGGTTAAGAAGCTGCAGGCGCAAGGCCGCAAGGTCGGCATGGTCGGCGACGGCATCAACGACGCTCCCGCGCTGGCGGTCGCCGACATCGGCATGGCCGTCGGCACCGGCGCCGACGTCGCCATCGAAGCGGCGGACGTCACGCTCATGCGGGGCGACCTCGCGAGCATCGCCGACGCGATTCACATGAGCCGCCGCACGATGGGCAACATCCGCCAGAACTTGTTCTGGGCGCTCGCCTACAACACGCTCGGCATTCCGATCGCCGCGATCGGGCTGCTCGCGCCGTGGGTCGCCGGCGCGGCGATGGCGCTCAGCTCCGTCTCGGTCGTGCTGAACGCCCTTCGCCTGCAGAAGGTAAAGCTGTAAGACTTCCCTCGGAAGAGGCGCCACTCAATTTTTGGGAAATGGAGCCATACGCCAGATGAACCGTTTGTTATTAGCGTCCCTCGGCACCTCCTTGCTGCTCTTGAACGCGTCTTGCTCGTTCCTCGAGCCGACCGGCGGGCACAAGCACGATGCAGCGAGCGGCGCCCCCGCCGAAAGCGGGCACGCCCATCACGGGGGCGGCAAGGCGGCCCACGGCGCGCCGAAGGCGAGCTTCGCCTTCCCGGACGGCGCCCCGGCGCCGGGCAAGTCGACGACGCTGACGATCGGCCTGCGGGACGAAGCGGGCGCCGTCATCGACAAGTTCGACGTCAATCATGAGAAGCTGATGCATCTGATCGTCGTAAGCGAGGACCTGTCGCACTTCGAGCATCTGCATCCCGAATACGAATGGAACGGGACGTTCCGCGTCGACCTGACCTTCCCGGCCGGCGGCCGGCATAAGCTGTTCGCCGACTTCGTGCCGTCGGGCGGCGCGCAGACGACGATCGGCGAATGGATCGACGTCGAAGGCGAAGGCGCGGGCCGTCCGGTCGTTCCGGAGGCCGAGCTCGCGAAGACGATCGACGGGAAGCGGATCGAGCTCGACATCGCGGGCCTCTCGCCGAACGCCGACGCGATGCTGACGTTCTCCTTCAAGGACGCCCCCTCGGGGCGGCCGATCGACGATCTGGAGCCGTATCTCGGCGCCGTCGGCCACGTCGTCATCCTCTCGGAGGATGCGGAGACGTATCTGCACGTGCATCCGGCGGACGAAGCGTCGACCGGGCCGGAAGCGACGTTCCACACGTCGTTCCCGTCGAGCGGGACGTATAAGATTTGGGGACAATTCCAACATCAAGGTCGATTGATTACGGTTCCGTTCGTCGTGAACGTAACGAAGTAATCGCCGCGGGCAACGCCGCTTCCTTCCGGGAGGCGGCGTTTCTTGGGGTGTTATCGCAACGAGAGGGGCAACCGCCGCATGGATCCCAAGGATCAACCGTTAATACCGACCGATCGCAGACATCATCTCGCGTTCGCCGTCGTCACGATTCTCTATTGGACTTCTCTATATACGTACGTACCGATCTTATCCCCGTACTTGCTCGAAGAGCTGAAGGTCGGCGCCGCGGCGGCCGGCATCATCCTGGGCGTCTACGGCTTCGTGCAAATTTTGCTCCGGCTGCCGCTCGGCATCTGGTCCGACCGGCTGCGCCGCCGCCGGCCGTTCATCGCCCTCGGCATGCTGACCGGCGCGTTGTCCTGCCTGTTGTTCACGGTCGGCGACCATCCGGGATGGGCGTTCGCCGGGCGGGCGCTCAGCGGCGTCTGCGCGTCGACGTGGGTCGCCTTCACCGTGCTGTACGCCGCTTACTTCCCGCGGAAGGACGTGCAGCGGGCCATGAGCGCGATCAGCTTCCTGATCGTCGTCGGCCAGCTGATCGGCATGGGCCTCAGCGGCTGGTTGGCCGAGGCGAGAGGCTCGGCCGCGACGTTCTACGCCGGCGCGGTCGCCGGGGCGATCGGGCTGCTGCTCGCGATGTTCGTCAAGGAGCCCGCGGGCGGCGTCGCGCGCAATCCGATGCGGCTCGCCGACGTCGGCGTCGTCGTCCGCAGCGGCACGCTGCTGCGGGTGTCGACGCTATCGATCCTCGCGCACAGCGTGCTCTTCATCACGATGTTCGGCTTCACGCCGTCGTACGCGACGTCGACGCTCGGCGCGACGCGCTGGGAGCTCAGCCTGCTCAGCTTCGCCTTCATGGTGCCGCACGCGTTCGCGCAGCTGTACAGCGGCCGCTGGATCGCGCCTCGCATCGGGGCGTGGCGCACGATTGTCGTCGGCTTCGCCGTCAGCGGGCTGTGCACGCTGGCGATCCCGTTCGCGACGACGCTGCCGGCGCTCTACGCGACGCAGGCGATCAACGGCCTCGCGCAGGGGCTGCACTTCCCGCTGTTGCTGGCGCTCGCCATTCAAGGCGTCGCCGCGGAGAAGCAGGCGACGGCGATGGGGTTCTACCAAGCCGCTTACGCGGCCGGCATGTTCGCCGGACCGTTCGCCGCCGGCTGGATCAACGAAATCGGGGGCTTGAACGCCGGATTTTGGCTCGGGGGCGGCACGGCGCTCGCCTCCGTCGCCGTCACCGTCTGGTTCGCCTCCGTCGCGACGCGCCGCGCCGCGACGAATGCATAATTCCTCCCCCAAGGTTACGACCAAGGGAGTAAATCTTTGGAAGACGTGCAACCTTTCGCGTCCGAGGCGCGTCAGGAATCGTGTAGACAGAGAATACGGGAGGGATTTCACGCATGTTGAAACAATGGAAATGGCTCGCGATGCTGGCGGCGCTGGCGATCGCGGTCGCCGGCTGCGGCGCGGCGGACGAAGGAAATAGCGATCAACAAGACGGAGGCGCGGCGTCGGAGCAGCCGGCGCAGGAGACGCCGGCGGAACAGCCCGAAGCGCCCGCGGGAGAGACGCCGACGGAAGAGCCTGCGGAAGAGCCTGCGAAGGAGCTCGGCGTCGAGACGGGCGAGACCGTCGAGATCGAATCCGAGATCGAAGGCACGAAGGAGATGGTCACGGTCGTCGAGTATACGCTGACGCCGTACAACATCGGCTACGTGCTTCGCGATCTGCTGAGCGCCCCGAAGGTCGAGAACGGCCAAGTCGTCCACACGGCGAAGATGGGCGATTACACGGCATCGGTAAGGCTCGAAGTGAAGGAAGGCATGTCGCTCGACCAAGCGGTCGAAGAAGCCCGGAAGTCGTATGCGGACGGCTACGAAGCCTCGGATCCGGCCGATATCGGCACCGAGCTGAACGGATACGTCGGCATGGTACAGGGCTACCAGAAGGATGAACAATTCCATGGCTTCCACGTCTTCGACATGGACGGCGACGCGGTCGTCATTCACCATACGTACCCGTACGACGCGGGCGACGGCATGGGCGCGATCATGCACGATATGCTGAAGTCGCTGAAGTTGGAGAAATAAACGCGAGAGCGCGACACGTACCGGCGGTCCTTAGGGATCGCCGGTTTTGTTTTGCCGTCCGCCGGCCGTATGAGAACCGTCTTATCGGGCATCTTAAGAGATTAGAGAAGCCTAACGGCAATAGACTTGGAGGACGGTCGGAATGGAAATCGTCATATTGCTCGCATTAATCGTCTTGAACGCCTTCTTCGCCGCCTCGGAGATCGCGCTCATCTCGCTGAACGACAACAAGATCAAGCATATGGCCGAAGAAGGGCATAAGAAGGCGATGATGCTTCAACGCTTGCTGAGCGAGCCGAGCCGCTTCCTCGCGACGATCCAGATCGGCATTACGTTGGCAGGCTTCATGGCGAGCGCCTTCGCCTCCGGAAGCTTCGCCGACGACCTGGCGTACGCGCTGATCGCCGCCGGCGTTCCCGTGCCCGAGGCGGCGCTGAATACATTTTCCGTCGTGCTCATCACGCTCTTGCTCTCGTACTTCACGCTCGTGCTCGGGGAACTCGTGCCCAAGCGGCTCGCCATGAAGAAAGCGGAGACGATCGCGATGCTAGCGGCCCGTCCGCTCACGATCCTGTCCGTCGTGTCCGCGCCGTTCGTCAAGCTGCTGACGCTCTCGACCAACGTCCTCGTTCGGCTGTTCGGGGTCGATCCGAACGCGGACGACGAGCAAGTGACCGAAGAGGAAATCCGGATGATGGTCGACGTCGGGGAAGAGCGGGGCGCGATTCAGGAAAACGAAAAGATGATGATCAACAACATCTTCGATCTCGACACGAAGACGGTGTCGGACATCATGACGCACCGGACGGACCTGGCCGCGATTCCGGTCGACGCGACGTACAAGGACGTCGTGCGGGTCATCAACGAGGAGAAATATACGAGGCTGCCGGTGTACGAGTCGTCCGTCGACAACATCGTCGGCGTGCTCCACGCGAAGGACATCGTGCAGCATATGGAGACGTGCGACGAGGAGTCGTTCGACCTCGGGGAATTGCTGCGGAGGCCTCTCTTCGTCCCGACGTCGCGGCGGATCGACGAGCTGTTCAAGGATTTCCAGAAGCACAAGACGCACTTCGCCGTCGCGATCGACGAGTACGGCGGCACCGCCGGCATCGTCACGGTCGAGGATTTGCTCGAGGAAATCGTCGGCAGCATTCTGGACGAGTACGACGAAGAGGAGGATAAAGAGATCGAGCTGCTGGACGACCATACGTACCTGATCAAGGGCGAGGTGGACCTCGACGTCGTGCAGGACGTGCTCGACATCGAGTTGCCTACGGAGGAGTACGATACGCTGAGCGGCTTCATTATCGGCGAGCTCGGCACGATTCCGACGGGAGCCGATCGAGCGTCGATCGAGCGTTCCGGGTATGCCTTCGAGGTGCAGGAGATGAATAAGAAGCGGATCGCCAAGGTGAAGGTAAGCAAGACGATCTTAGGCGATTCGGAAGACGAGGGGCCGCCGGACGAATAATCGCGAAAGCGTAAAAAATATGTACATGAAAATCAAAGCGTCTCTATAAGATGTAGTGTAAGCCCTTACATCAGGTGTTAACGGCAACTCACAATCGGAGGAGCGTGTTGCGCGTGGACAGCGGGTCTTCAACGATTTTAAACAACAACTTGGTAGCGGCGATCGAAACGAACTGGCTCAGCTTATTGATTGCGGTCGTCGTCGTCGCGGGTCTTCATGCGTTGGCGAAGCGGAGGGTAGGCTTCGGGACGAGGGTGCTCGTCGCCCTCGGCGTCGGCTTGGTCGCCGGCATCGTACTCAATCAGACGGCGTCGGAGTTCCAAGCGATCAGTACGTTAGGCTCCATCTATGTCAACTTGATTCGGATGCTGGTCATGCCGCTCGTCTTCGTCTTAGTCATTAACAGCATCGTCTCGATCACGCAGCTGGATTATTTGCGCAAGATCGGCGTGAAGACGATCGGCTGGTTCCTTGGCACGACGGGGGCGGCCGCGATCATCGGCCTCCTCGTCGCGCTCGCGATGAATCCGGGCGCGGGCATTCAGGCGTCCCAGCCGGAAGGATTCGAGGCGCGCGAGGTGCCGACCTTCTTCCAGGTCGTCTTGGATCAGGTGCCGTCGAATCCGATTCAGGACGCGGCGAGCGGCAAGGTCGTCCCGATCCTCATCTTCGCCTTGTTCATCGCGATCGCGATCGTGAGAGTCGGTTCGCGGAAGCCGGAAGCGGTGCAGCCGGTCAAAGCGTTCATCGCTTCGCTGACCGAAGTGATGCACCAGGTCGTGAAGTACGTGCTCCGCTTCACGCCGTACGGCGTCTTCGCCCTGATCGCGGTCATGGCGGCCCGGTACGGCATCGAGACGCTGAAGCCGCTCGCGATGCTGATCGTGGTGTCGTACGTCGCCCTCATTCTGCATTTCGTCATCGTATTCGGCGGCTTGGTCTCCTTCGTCGCGAAGGTGAATCCGCTCAAATTCTTTAAGAAGGCATATCCGACGATCGCCGTCGCGTTCACGACGCGCAGCAGCTACGCGACGCTGCCGGTGAACCTTGAGGTCATCACGAAGCGGCTGCGCATATCGGACCGCATCGCAAGTTTCGTCGCCCCGCTCGGCGCGACGATGAACTTCAACGGCTGCGGCGGCGTCTGGCCGGCGGTCGTCGCCGTCTTCGTCTCCGAGGTGTTCGGCGTGCCGCTCAGCTTCACGGACTATCTGCTCATCGTGTTCGTCAGCGTCATCTCCTCGATCGGCGTCGCGGGCGTGCCGGGCCCCGCCTCGATCTCGACGACGGTCGTGCTCACCGCCGTCGGTCTGCCGCTCGAAGGGATCGCGATCGTCGTCGCCGTCGAGGCGCTCATCGACATGGGCCGCACGGCGGTCAACGCGACCGGCACGACGGTGACGTCGCTGCTTGTCGCCAACGCGGAAGGCGAGTTCGACCGCGCTTCTTTCGACCGGGACGAGGAAGACGAACTGGAGCTGACGACCGCCTAAAATAAGGGTTGCCAACCGGCTCGTCTGCATGGTAGTATCTTACATCAAACGGAAGGGTTTCTAGGGATTCGCCGCACGCCTCGCCCCGCGACGGGGCCGCGCCGCGGGAGAACCGAGCGAAGCCGGCGATGCGATAGCACGCTACACCGTAAGGGATAAAAGACCTTCGGCAAGTTCCGCCTTCGGGCGAACGGGCCGACAGGTCTTTTTTGCTTTACCGGGGGAAAGAGACGCAGAGGGAGTCGGAGAGGAGCGCGTGTCATGAAAGCGATCGAGGTCGAAGGCGTTACGAAGACGTTCCGCACGAAGCGGAAGGGAGAAGGGTTCACCGCCGGCGTGCGGGGACTGTTCCGGCCGGAGTATACGGAGAAGAGGGCGGTGGAGCCGATCCACTTCGACGTGGAGCGGGGGGAGATGCTCGCGTTCCTGGGCCCGAACGGGGCGGGAAAGTCGACGACGATCAAGATGTTGACGGGCATTCTCCACCCGAGCGGCGGGCGCGCTTCCGTGCTCGGGCTGACGCCTTGGCGGGACCGCGGCAAGCTGTCGTACCGCATCGGCAGCGTCTTCGGCCAGAAGTCGCAGCTGTGGTACCATCTGCCGCCGACGGATACGTTCGAGCTGATGCGGCGCATCTATGAGCTCGGGAAGAACGATTATACAGCGCGGCGGGACCTGTTGATCGAGCGGTTTCGGCTGGCGCCGTACTTGGAGACCCCGGTGCGCAAGCTGTCGCTCGGCGAAAGGATGCGATGCGAGCTGGCGGCCGCGCTGCTGCACCGCCCGGAGATCGTATTCCTCGACGAGCCGACGATCGGCCTCGACGTCGTCGTGAAGCAGCACATTCGCGAGCTGATTCGAGAGCTGAACCAGGAGGAGGGCACGACGTTCTTCCTCACGTCGCACGACCCCGGCGATATCGAGCAGCTGTGCCGGCGGGCGATCGTCATCAACCACGGCCGCGTCATCCTCGACCAGCCCGTGCCGGTGCTGAAGCGGGAGCTGCTGACGCATAAGACTATTAAGCTGGAGCTGGCCGAAGCCGGAGCGGCGAAGCTGCTGACGGCGGAAGGCGCGACCGTGACGGAGCGCGACGGCGTGCGCGTCACGCTGTCGGTCGACACGGCGACGTCGAGCATCGAGACGGTGCTCGCGTCGATCGTCGGCACGTATCCGATCCGCGACGTGACGATCGAGGATCCGCCGATGGAGGAGATCATCGCGCATATCTACGAGAAGAAGGGGGAGGCGGCCGTATGAGGAACGCGGCGCTCGCTTGGCGCAAATATCCGGCGGTCACCCGCATCACGCTGAAAAATTCGTTCGCGTACGTCGCCGATTTCTTCGTGCGCACCGTATTCCTGATCGTCATCCTCTACATCTTCATGCAGCTGTGGAGCGCGACGTACGCGGGGGAAGGGGAGCCGTCGATCGCGGGGTATACGTTTTCCGACATGGTCTGGTATCTCATCGTCTCCGAAGCGATCACGCTGGCGCTGCCCAGCCTGTCCGCGATCGTCGAGCAGGACGTCAAGAGCGGGGACGTCGCGTACCGGCTGACGAAGCCGATGCACTACGTCGGTTATTACTTCGCTTGGTATAACGCGGACGTCGGACTTCGGCTCGGCATCAATCTGCTCGTCGGCGGCGCGCTCGGCTTGCTCGTGTTCGGCGTCCCGGACTTCGGGTACGGCTGGCTCGCGTTCGCCGTCGTGGCGGTCGGGGCGATCGCGGTCAGCTTTCTGCTGAACATGATCGTCGCCTTATGCGCCTTCTGGGTCGAGGAGACGACGGGGTTGGAATTCGTCTACAAGAAGCTGTTGTTTACGGTCGGGGGCATGCTCATGCCGCTCGAGATGTTCCCGCTCTGGCTGCAGGACGTGTGCAAGTGGCTGCCGTTCCAGGCGGTGTTGTACTTCCCGGCGTCCACCGTCACGAGCTTCGAGCCGTCGAAGCTGTTCGGCATGCTGGCGGTGCAGTGGGGCTGGGTAGCGGCGCTTGCCGGGATCGTATTCTGGATGTACGGGAGAGGGGTGCGAAAGCTCAATGTTAACGGCGGGTAGACGAACGCGGGCGACGCTCGCTTATCTGTGGACGTGTTGGAAGCTGAATTTGGCGGGAGCGATGGAGTTTCGCACGAGCTTCCTGTTGATGGCGGGCATGATGGTGCTCAACAATTTCGTCTGGATTTTCTTTTGGAGCTTATTTTTCCAACGGTTCGACGTCGTGAACGGGTGGACGCTGCAGGACGTCATGATGCTGTGGGCGGTCAGCGCGGGGGGCTTCGGCGTCGCGGCGACGCTGTTCGGCAATATGACGAGGCTGGCGACGCTCATCGCGAACGGGCAGCTCGACGTGTACCTCGTGCAGCCGAAGCCGGTGCTGCCGAGCGTGCTCGCGAGCCGCATGTCGGTGACGGCGATCGGGGACGCGGCATTCTCCGTTATGCTGTACGTCATGTTCGGCGACGGCTCGTGGCTCGGCTTCGCCAAGTACGCGCTGGCTCACCTCGTGGCGGCGTCGATCTTCCTGTTTTTCTTGGTGATCATGCATTCGCTCGCCTTCTGGATCGGCAACGCGGAAGGCTTGACGGGACAGATGTTCAACGCCCTGCTCTCGGTATCGACGTATCCGACGGACATCTTCAAAGGCTGGGCGCGCGTCATCGTCTTTACGGCGGTGCCGGCCGGATTCATCTCCTACATGCCGATCGGCCTGATGCGGGGCGCCGTGCAGTGGGATTTCCTGCTCGGCGCGCTCGGGATGTCGGCGGCGCTGGCGGCGGGCGGGACGTGGTTTTTCTACGCGGGACTGCGTCGCTACAGCTCGGGCAATATGATGGCGATGCGGAGCTAAGTTAAGAGCGCGGCGCGAAAATCGTCCGATTCATCAGCACCAGGATGCTCTGCAAGAACGTGTAGATCGGGATGGAATACAGGATGAGATAACCTTCTTTGTAGTGGAACAGCCCGACGAGCAGCCCGACGTATTCGATGAGTAACGCAAGAGCGACCCAAACGACGATATAGAACATGAGAAATACGCCGCGGATCCGCCGCCGTTCGAGGAAATAGATGAAGAAATATCCGAAGGGCGCGTACATCAAGTAGGAGAAAATGTCGAACCCCGTATAAGCCGCCTGATCGCCGACGTCGTACAGGTCGAAGGGCGGCACCGCGATCGTATGATCGAACATGAGGCCGGCGACGACGCCGAACAACAGGCCGAAGAGCGTCTGCGTCGGCGCGAGCCGCTTCGGACACAAGAGGAAGGCGATGGAGCCGGCGGCGATCATGGCGATGACGTACCATTCGTTAGCGTTGAACGCGGTATCGTAGACGACGTTATGATCCAAGGTCGCCAGTCTCCTTTTTCCAAAGCTTCATCAAGCCCGCGCCCAAGAGGTAGGTCGCTCCCATGATCGCGGCGATCAACGCGATTTCGAGCGCCAAGTTCCAATGGATGTCGCGGATGACGCCCATCCATCGCAGCGAATATCCGGTCGCCAGGAGATACGAAAACACCGCGAGCGTGGCGACCGTCTTTCTTGGGCGCGTGTCCGCCGTCAGGACGGCATTGGCGAACGCTAGCATCGCGAGCGAGAAGGTCACGTCGCGATGGAGGACCGCGGCTAGAAATTCAGGGACTTTCATGTCGACCGTATACAACTTGTACGTGAAGCTGAGGAGCGTAAATTTGTTGATGTCGATGACGGCCACCGCCATATACAGCAGGACGTTCACCTTCAGAGGCAGCTTGTCCGGCAGCGACGCCAATGCATGGATGGCGACCCACATCTGAAGCAAGACGACGACGAGTGGCATAGCAACCTCCGGGATATTGACGCTTGTTTAATGAAGCGGGCGGCCGATTTCGAAAATCTCCATCTTCTCGTCGTCGGAGAGCGACACGCGGGTGCGCAGCGACTCGATGCGGCAGCCGAGCTCGGCGGCGAATTCCGTGCGGAGCGCTTGCTCGTAGTCGGCGTTCCTTACGACGGGCAAGCCCCGGGCGACGACGACGATGCGGCGGTCGGAGGCGATGACGTGCGTCTCCGAGGAGGCGGCGCCGATCGTCTGGCGTTCGACGCGGTTATACAGCTGACGAATGGATTCTTCCAAGGTTAAAGCGGGACGGTTGAGCGAAGACGTCATGGCGGATCGGGGCTCCTTAGGGTAACCGTTTTCTTACCAGTATTGCCCGAATTCGCGCTTTGCAATCCAAGCGGGCGATGGTAATGTAGTGTTACATAATTCTTAGGGGGCTCGCGGCGTGAAGGCGTTGACGGAACGAATCTTATCGGGGGCGGCCGCGTCCGCGGCGCTTCCTTTCGTTATCTTCGGCGGAAGTCGGCTGCTGGGGCATTCCGGAGGAGCGGACTGGCAGGCGTTCCTCTTCGTCTCGCTGTACTCGCTGCCGGTGTTTCTGACGTTGGGGATCGCCGCTTCCGTGTTGGCGGATTGGCTCGCGGACCGCATCGACGCGGATGCGGGGGAAGGCGGCTCCGTCTTCCGGCGCGGCGTACGGTCGTACTTCGTGCATCTTGTCTTGTACGCGGCTGCCGGCTACGGCATCTTCATCGGCTTGGTACGGCTGCTGGACGGCGCCGATTCGCCGGAGTCGACGAGCCTTCTCGGCGCGACCTTAGGCGTCTCGGCGGCGGTGTTGTATTACCACGCGCTGCTGGTGTTTCGCGGTTGGGGGGCGAGCTCGCACCGGCGCCGGTTCGGCGAAGTCGTCGAGACGGATCGGCTCGTGCTGGAGCCGTGTACGGAGGAGCGGTACGCGGAAGCGAACCGGGAGGGCTATCCGCTCGGCAACCACGTGAAGACGTACATGCAGTCGCTTCGGCGGCACCCGAAGCTGTTAGGCTGGGGCGTCTGGTTCGTTCGGCTGAAGGAGACGGGGGAGATTATCGGCGATGCCGGGTTCAAGGGCAACCCGGATTATACCGGCGCGGTCGATATCGGTTACGGCTTCCTGCCGGAGCACCGGGGCCGCGGCTACGCGACGGAGACGGCGAAGGCGCTCGTCGCCTGGGCGTTCGCGCACGGCGCGGGCCGCGTGACGGCGGAGACGCTGCGCGATAACGCCGCGTCGATTCGCGTACTGCGCAAGAACGGGTTCCGGCTGTACCGGGAGGAGGAGCATTATCATTGGCTGCTCGACGCGTCGGAGCGGCTGCGGGGGCGGTAGGAGGGGATTCGGCATCATCGGAATTTTTCGATGATGCCTTTTTAGTAGGGAGCGGGCCTTGTTGGAGGGGCGTAGTCGGAGAAAGTCCGACTAAACCGCCCTGGGAGCTGCGCGGGGGGCGAATAGTCGGAGGAAGTCCGACTACACCGCCTTCGGAGCCGCGCCGGGGGCGAATAGTCGGAGAAAGTCCGACTACACCGCCTTCGGAGCCGCGCCAGGGGCGAATAGTCGGAGAAAGTCCGACTAAACCGCCCTGGGAAGCGCGCCGAGGGGCGAATAGTCGGAGAAAGTCCGACTACACCGCCTTCGGAGCCGCGCTGGGGGCCCCATAGTCGGAGAAATGGACCTCCGTCAAGAAAGTGGACACAAGTTTTATGAAAAAAATCTCTTAAGCCGTAAATTGTGCGGCAAAACGAACCGGCGACAAATATCCCAGCGACCCATGGATTCGTTTCCGGTTATAGAAGAATTCA